>NZ_JAGPYA010000048.1:0-54938 GCF_018070245.1 Micromonospora sp. M61
TTCACCGGGCGGCGGCGCGCTACCCGACCGGCGAAGGCACCGGCGGTAGCCTGGGGCCGGGCGACGAGCGGAGTGGACGGGGGCCGATGAGTCGCGCGGTGGAGGAGTCGAACCGGGCGATGCTGCGTGCCCGGGACGCGATGGACCGGGCGTACGCCGAGCCGCTGGACATCCCCGCGTACGTGGTGGCGAACCTGGTCGCGATCAAGGACGAGACCCGGAACGGGGGACTGTTGACGATGTGAGGTGAGGCGGGGTGACCGTGATCCGTCGCAGCTCGGACGGCCCGTCGACGCTCGTCGCGCTGGACGACGTCACCGACCTGCCGCCCGAGCTGCGTGCCACCGGCCCGCCAGACGACTACCGGATCCGACCGGCGCTCAGCTGAGCAGCTTCACCACGGCGTCGGCCACGGCGCGGGCGGACTGCGGGTTCTGACCGGTCACCAGGCGGCCGTCGACCACCGCGTGCTCGGTGAAGTCCGGCGCCGGTACGTGCTGCGCGCCAGCCTCGGTGAGCTTGTCGGCGAGCAGGAAAGGCACCTCGTCGGTGAGGCCGACGGAGGCCTCCTCGCTGTTCGTGAAGCCGGCCACCCGCTTGCCGGCGACGAGCCGGGAGCCGTCGGTGAGGGTCAGGTTCACCAGCGCCGCCGGACCGTGGCAGACGGCGGCCACCACGCCGCCGCGCTCGTGGACCGAGCGGGCGATGCGGGCCAGGTCGGGGTCGTCGGGGAAGTCCCACATGGTGCCGTGACCTCCGGCGAAGAGGATCACGTCGTACCCGGCCGGGTCGACGTCGGCGGCCCTCGGGGTGTCCGTTACGCCGGCGGTGGCGAGGAAGTCGTTCTGGGTGCTGTCGTTCTCGTCCCGGCCGTCTACCGGCGGCTCGCCGCCGGCCACGGACACCAGGTCTACGTCGTAGCCAGCGGCCCGGAACACCTCCCACGGTTCGGCGGCCTCGCCGACGTAGTAGCCGGTCGAGCGGCCGGTGCGGCCCAGCTCGGAGTGACTGGTCAGGGCGATGAGTGCACGAGTCATGCCCTCCATGCTGGCGTGGTCGGTCCGTCCCGGCCATAGGCCGATGTCACAGCGGAGACGGGTTTGAAAGCCGGGTCACCGGGGTCGGCGGTAGCCTGGGGCCGGGCAACGAGCAGGGCGGGACGGGGGCCGATGAGCCGCGCGGTGGAGGAGTCGAACCGGGCGATGCTGCGCGCCCGGGACGCGATGGACCGGGCGTACGCCGAGCCGCTGGACATCCCGGCGCTGGCCCGGATCGCGCTCGTCTCTGAGGCGCACTTCATCCGGACCTTCCGGGCCACGTTCGGTGAGACCCCGCACCGCTACCTGCAACGCCGCAGGGTGGAGCGCGCGATGGCACTGCTCGTGGAGTCGAACCGGGACGTGACGGACATCTGCTACGCCGTCGGCTTCGGCAGCCTGGGCACGTTCAGCCGTACGTTCCGGCAGATCGTCGGGGAGTCGCCCTCGGATTTCCGGCGGCACCGCGTCGCGGCGGCCAATGTGCCGTCGTGCTTCGCCAAAGCGTGGACCCGACCCAGCAGTTTTGGATAAGCCGCAGGTCACGGTCTACCTCTAGCGTCATGGGCATGACGATGAACGCGATCAGCCGCTCCCAGATCTACGTCCTCGACCAGGACGCCGCGCTTGACTTCTACGTCAACAAGCTCGGCATGGAGGTCAACACCGACCAGGACCTCGGTTTCATGCGGTGGTTGACGGTCAACCTGCCCGGCGACCCGGAGCGCGAGATCCTGCTGGAGAAGCCGGGCCCGCCCGCACTGGACCCGGCCACCGCCGAGCAGGTCCGGGAGCTGCTCACCAAGGGTGCCCTCGGCGGGTACCTCTTCATGACCACCGACGACGCCCGCAAGACGCACGAGGATCTTGTGGCGAAGGGCGTCGAGATCACCGACGAGCCGACCGAGCGCCCGTATGGGATCGACTTCGGCATCCGGGACCCGTTCGGTAACCGGATCCGCATCGGCCAGATGTTCCCACGGGCGTAGGGGAGCCGACGATGAGCCAGGCTGCACCTTTCCCGCTGGTAGGACCGGCTGCTGTCGGTCGGGACCGCGCACTGCTGATCGGCGGTGTGCTGGCCGGTCCGATCTTCGTCGGCTCGGCGATCGTGCAGGCGTCGACCCGGGACGGCTTCGACTTTCGCCGGCATCCGGTCAGCGTGTTGAGCACCGGCGAGCTGGGCTGGATCCAGATCGTCACGTTCCTGGTCACCGGCGCGCTCTGCGCGCTGGCCGCCGACGCGCTGCGCCGCCGTACCGGCGGAGGCGGCGGGTCGGTCTGGCTTCCCCGGCTGCTCGCGCTGTATGGGCTGGGCCTGATCGGCGCGGCGATCTTCAGCGCCGACCCGGCCGACGGGTTCCCGGTCGGCACGCCCCGGGGCGCCGGTCAGATCAGCTGGCACGGCGGCCTGCACTTCCTGGTGGCGGCGGTCGCCTTCGTGTCGCTGATCGCGGCGACCGTGGTGGCGGGCCGTCGGGCCGCACGGCAGGGGGCACGTGGTCGAGCCGCGTACAGCCTGGTGATCGGGGTCTTCTTCGCGGTGGCCTGGGTCGCCCTGATCGTCCGACCGGCTCCGGCCGTGATGGTGGCGTTCGGTCTGGCGGTGACGGCCGGTTGGCTGTGGGTGTCGGTCACCTTCGCGCGAGCGGCGTCCGGCCAGGCCGACTGAGCTGACGGCCGCAGGCCCGGGAGGTGCGGGGTGGAGCCCGCACCTCCCGGTGTGTTGAGGTGGGCGGCATGGTGACTCGCCTGCTGTACCTTGCCCGACACGCCGAGCAGGACCTGACCGCGCTGCGGGAGTCGGATGCCGGTGAACCGGACACCGGCCTGACGGAGCGCGGCCAGCAGCAGGCCACGCTGCTCGGCGAGCGCCTGCGAGGCCGCCGGTTCGCCGCCGTCCACCACGGACCGCTGCGCCGGGCCGCGCAGACCGCCGAGCTGATCGCCAGGTCGCTGCCCGAAGCTCCGGTGTACGCGACGGAGCTGGCCGGCGACCACCTCCCACACGACACGGACCCGGCCGGCCTGCCGCCCGCGTACGCCACATTCCTGGCGCAGTTCTCGGCTGCCGAGCGGGCCGACGGGCCGCGGGTGACGGCGGAGGCCGTGCGGCGGTTCACCGGCCCGGTCCCGGCGGAAGCTCCCGATGGCGAGCCGGTCCGCGAGCTGGTCGTGACGCACACTTTCCTGATCGCCTGGCTGGTGCGGCACGCCCTCGACGCGCCGGAGCGGCGATGGCTGGGCTTGAACCTGCACAACGCGGGGTTGACAGTGATCCGGTACAGCTCCGGTGGCCCACCCAACCTGATCGTCCTCAACGACGTGGCCCACCTGCCGCCGGAGCTGCGTGGCACCGGCCTGCCTTCGGACTACGCGGTCTGAGTGCCGGTGGCCCGCAGTAGGAGCTCGACCAGCGCGCGGGTGGCCGGCAGCTGTTGCGCGTCGTCGCTGGGGCAGTCGTCGTACCCGACCTCGATGGTGCCGACGGTCAGCCGGTAGCTGAACACGTCTGTGCAGATGGTCGCGCCGGCCGTCTGGCGGGCCTCGGCGGCCAGCCGGGCGTCGGCGGTAAGCCCGCGCAGCCGGCCGAGGTCGGCGGGAGTGAGTTGGCCGGTACGCCGCCCGCCGGCGCGGTCCACGGCCGTCCACCGGCCGTCCGGCTCGACGGTCACGGTGTCAGCGCGGCCGGCGAAGCCGCCGGAGCGAAACAGCATCACCCGCGTCGACGCGCTATCGGTGGCCGGCGGCCCGGTCGGCAACGTGGAGGCGGGGCCCGCGGTTGGCGTCCGCGGGGCGTCGGTGGCCGGCCCGGTCGGGACGGGGTCGGCGCTGGTCGGCGGCTGGTCACGAGCGTCGCCGGTGCGGTCGGTGCTGGTGCAGCCGGCCAGGAGCGCGACCAGTAGGGCGAACGTGACGCCGGCTGTCGAGACGGGTCTCATGTCCGTCGGACGTGCTGGGGCAGGTATTGGTTCCCTCGTCAAGCCCCTCATCCGTTCGGTCAATGTCGATGCCTGACATCAGTTCAGGGCTTCTCTTTTCTTCAATACATAGCTATATCTACATGCGTGACTACCTCCGTCACATCCTTCTCCTCTCAGGAGCGCACTTGAAAAGAGCTCTTGCCGCCGTCAGTGCAGTGCTGCTCACCAGCGGCCTGCTGACCTGCATCGTCACCCCGGCGCACGCGGCCCCGCCCACCTCTCCCGCGCCGGACGCCTCCGCCGCGGCCCGAGCGGCAACCGTCCTACGAGCGAACCCCGGCGCCGTCCAGGGTTCGAGCGCCGAGTCCTACCAGGTGCGCAGCACCAAGGTGGACCCCAGCGGCGCTGCCCACACCCGCTACACCAGGACCTACCAGGGCCTACGGGTGTACGGCGGTGACTTCGTCATCCACACCGCGCCGAACGGCACGTACGCCGGCAGTTCGGTCGGGCTGGCCGCGCCGCTGACCCTCGCCACCTCGGCCAGGACCACCGCGGCGGCCGCGAAGAAGGCCGCCAGCGCCCGGTTCGTCGGTAAGGCCGAGGCGGTGGGCACGCCGGAGCTGTTCGTGGACGCCAGTTCCGGGCAGGGTCGACTGGCCTGGGAGACCGTGGTCAGCGGATGGCAGCCCGACGGGCAGACCCCGTCCCGGCTGCACGTGATCACCGACGCCGCCACCGGCGCGACCGTCGGGTCGTACGACGAGATCGAGTCGGTGGTCGGCAGCGGCCAGGGCATCTACACCGGCTCGGTCAGCATCGACACGACGCTCTCCGGCAGCACGTACCAGATGATCGATCCGTCGCACGGCAACGGCCGTACCTGCGACATGAACAACGGCACGTCGACCTGCACCACCTTCACCGACGCGGACAACGCGTGGGGCACCGGGGCCAACTCCAACCGGCAGTCCGCCGGCGTGGACGCGCACTTCGGCGCGGCGAAGACGTTCGACTACTTCAAGAACGTGCACGCCCGCAACGGCATCTTCGGCAACGGCTCCGGCGTGCCGAGCCGGGTGCACTACGGCAACAACTACGTCAACGCCTTCTGGGACGGCGCCCAGATGACCTACGGTGACGGCTCCAGCAACTCCCGCCCCCTCGTCTCGCTGGACGTGGCTGGGCACGAGATGAGCCACGGTGTCACCGAAGCGCTGGCCGGCCTGGTCTACTCCGGCGAATCCGGCGGCCTCAACGAGGCCACCAGTGACATCTTCGGCAACATGGTGGAGTTCTACGCCGCCGCGCCGAGCGACCCGGGCGACTACCAGGTCGGCGAGAAGATCAACATCAACAACAACGGCACGCCGCTGCGCTACATGTACAACCCGTCGCTGGACGGCTCGTCCGACAGCTGCTGGTCCACCAGCACCAAGAACAAGGACGTGCACTACTCCTCCGGCGTGGCCAACCACTTCTTCTTCAACCTGGCCGAGGGCACCGGCGCCACCTCGTACGGCACCTCCCCGGTCTGCGGTTCCGCCCCCGCGGTGACCGGCATCGGCCGGGCCAAGGCCGAGAAGATCTGGTACCGGGCGCTGGACGTCTACTTCACGTCCAACACGGCGTACGTCAGCACCAGCAACCCGGCGAACACCTCCCGCGCGTACAGCCTGCGGGCAGCCACCGACCTGTACGGAAGCTGCTCCACCGAGTACAAGGCCGTGCAGGCCGCCTGGACCGCGGTGAACGTGGCCGGCAGTGACTCGGCCTGCTCGACCGGCAACGACTTCTCGGTCGCGCTCTCGCCGACCGCCGGCTCGGTCAACCCGGGCAGCGCGGTCTCCACCACCGTGTCCACCGCCACCACCAGTGGCTCGGCGCAGACGGTGACGTTCTCAGCGTCCGGCCTGCCCAGCGGGGCTAGCGCCGCGTTCAGCCCCGCCTCGGTGACCTCGGGCGGCTCGTCCACCCTCACCATCAGCACCTCGGCGAGCACCCCGCCCGGCACCTACTCGATCACCGTGAACGGTGCGGGCGCGGTCACCCGCAGCGCCACCTACCGACTCACCGTGAACGGCACCGGCGGTGGCTGCACCGCGCCGGGGCAGAAGCTGGCCAACCCGGGCTTCGAGTCCGGCGCGACCGGTTGGACCGCCAGCTCCGGCGTCATCACCACCTCCAGCAGCCAGGCCGCCCGCACCGGGTCGTACAAGGCATGGCTGAACGGGTACGGCAGCACCCGCACCGAGACGCTCGCCCAGTCGGTGAGCCTGCCGGCCGGCTGCTCGTCGTACGCGCTCAGTTTCTGGCTGCACATCGACTCGGCCGAGACCACCACCAGCGTCGCTTACGACAAGCTCAACGTGCAGGTGCTGAACTCGAGCGGAACCGTTCTGGCCACGCTGGCGACCTACTCGAACCTGAACAAGGCCACCGGCTACAGCCAGAAGTCCTTCTCCCTGGCGGCGTACGCCGGCCAGACCGTCAACCTGAAGTTCACCGGCACCGAGGACTCCTCGTTGCAGACGTCCTTCGTGGTCGACGACACCGCGCTGACCGTCTCCTGACCTGACCGCGGGCCCAGCGACCGCCCCTCGGGGTGGCCGCTGGGCCCGCGCCGTTATGGTCGCCGTATGTCGGACGCGGAGTTGACCGTCGAGGTGACCGGACCGGTCGCAACCGTGGTGATCCACAACCCAGCCCGGCGCAACGCGATGACCGCAGCCATGTGGCGTCAGCTCCCCGAACTGCTCGACCGGCTCGAACCCGACCCGGGCGTACGGGCGTTGGTGCTCACCGGCGCGGGCGACGCCTTCTGCGCGGGTGCCGACCTCGGCGACCTGGCCGAGCTGTTGGACGCCGGCGACGCCAGCATCGCGGTGGCCGCCGAGGAACGGCTGGCCAGTTTCGCCAAGCCGACCGTCGCAGCCATCCGAGGCGCCTGCGTCGGGGGTGGCGCTCAGCTCGCGGTCGCCTGCGACCTGCGGATCGCTGCGGACGGCGCCAGGTTCGGCGTACCGCCGGCCCGGCTCGGTCTGGTCTATCCGGCACCGACGACGCTCCGGCTGGCCCGGCTGGTCGGCCCGTCCGCCGCCAAGCATCTGCTGTTCACCGCCGAGCTGATCGACTCCGAGCGCGCCCTGCGGATCGGCCTGGTCGACGAGGTGCTGCCTGCCGATCGGCTCGCCGGGCGGGTGGACGAACTGGTGATGACGATCGCCCAGCGGTCACCACTGAGCGTCGCCGCCGCCAAGGAGATCATCGACGACCGTGCCGGGCCCGCGCGGATCGCCTGGTGGCACCGGAAGGTCGCGACCACCGGCGAGGCCCGGGAGGGGGTCGCGGCGATGGCCGAGCGGCGTACGCCCCGCTTCGCCTGGCGGGCACCGGCCGACGACTGACCGGTTTGAGCCGTCGACGTCGATGGGTAGTCCCCGCTCCACACGGTGATCGGGGGACCACTATGGACGCGGCAGCATCGAATCGGGGGCAGACCGAGCGGGGCCAACGGCGACTCCGTCTGATTCTTCTCTTCGTGCTGCTGCCCGCCGTGGTCGGCGGTCTCGCGGTGGGTGTCGCGACCGGTGGTGAGAACACCGGCATCTTCGACGGCGACCCGCCGCACTGGGCGAGCAACCTCGGCCTCGTCCTGGTGATCGTCGGAGTCGTCATCGAGGTGGCCGCAGCCATCTGGCTGGTCGCCACCGGCCGCTACCGGTCGGGACGACAGTCGCCCCTGATCGGGCTCAGCTGGTCGCATCGTCGCCGGCTGGATCGGCAGGTGCGACGCGACGCACCCGAGGCCGACGAAGACCCGGCTCTGCTCGTGGAGACCGCCAGACAGTTCGTCAGTCAGCGCTATCTCGCGGTGCTGTGCGCTGGGCTGGTGATGACGAGCGTCGGCCAGGTCTTCGTGGGGTTCGCGCCGTTCCACGCATTGATCGGCGGCTTGCTGCTGGTGATCTGGGTGGTGCTGATCGTGTCGGTCCTGCGAAACGCCCGACGGGGTGAGGCGTTCCTCCGGAACCACCCGGATCTGAGCGAGCGGTAGCCGAAGCTCCGTCCCACCCATCGCAACACCTCGATCCGGGGTGGCCCGCCGCCGGTCGGTACGGCAGGCTGTCGGTCGTGCAGCGTGATCAGTTGCTTGCGGGGCGCTACCGGCTCCTGGAACGCCTCGGCAGTGGTGGCATGTCCGCGGTGCACCGGGCGTACGACGAGGTGCTCGAACGGGACGTCGCGGTGAAGGTGCTCGTCGCCACCGACCACAACGCGCGGCAGCGGATCCGGGCTGAGGCCAAGGCCGCGGCCCGTCTGTCGCACCCGCATGTCACCAGCGTCTACGACTTCGGCGAGTCGTTGGTCGACGGTGCCCAGGTCCCGTTCGTGGTGATGGAGATGCTCGGCGGTCACACCCTCGAACAACGGCTGGCGGCCGGGCCGTTGCCGCCCCGCGAGGGTCTGCGGGTCTGCGCCCAGGTGGCCTCCGCGCTGGCCTCCGCGCACGGCCAGGATCTGGTGCACCGCGACATCAAGCCGGCCAACGTGATGCTCACGCCCACCGGCGCCAAGGTGCTCGACTTCGGCATCGCGGCGGCCGCCGGTGAGTCGGAGATCGACTTCGAGGGGCGGCTGCTGGGCACGCCGGCCTACCTGGCCCCGGAGCGACTGGAGGCCGGCGAGGTGTTGCCGGCCTGCGACGTGTACGCCCTCGGCCTGCTGCTGCACCGGGTGCTCACCGGCCGGCTGCCGTGGCCCGCCGAGGCGCAGACCGGGATGCTCCGCGCCCACACGCACGTCGAGCCGGATCCGCTGCCCCCGGTCGACGGCGTGCCGCCCGAGGTAAACCGGCTCTACCGCTGGTGCCTGGCCCGCGACCCCGCCGACCGGCCGCCGGCCGTCGAGGCGGCCCGCATCCTGCTCGCCGCCGCCAGCGCAGCGACTGCCGTGGTCGAGGCGGCCGGCGCTGTCGACCCGGCGGCCGACGGGACCGAGCAGTCCGGCGACACGCCCGCCGATGCGAGCGAGCCGACCGGGCCGACGAGCGAGCCGACCGGGCCGAAGGTCGAGACGGGCGAGGCGGCTGCCGGGTCCACGCCCCGGCGAGGAGCGTGGCGTCGGGGGCGGGCCGTGCTGGCGGTCAGCTGCGCGGTGATCGCCGCGCTGGCGATTGCCGGGTCGCTCGGTGACTCGCACAACCGTCGGCTCGGGCAGAAGGGGCCGACGGGGATCGGCCCGGGCACCACCACTGTGGGAATGCCGCGCAGTGAGGAGCCGGCCGACACCGGACCGGCCGCCGTCCCGCCGGCCGGGAGCACCGCGCCCGCTTCCCGGTCAGCCCCTCGGGCCAGGCCGAGCCCGACCGTCACCGCCCCCGGGCCGAGCCCGACCAGGGCTGCACCCGCGCCCACATCCACGCCCACCCCTGGCTCGGGTGCGTCCGTGGACGCGCGAGGCGGGACGGTCACCATTCGCTGCGTCGGGAAGTCCGTCGAGGTGCACGCGGTGACGCTCGTGCCCGGGTTCCGGGTCGAGGCGTACGACCCGGGCCCGGCGAAGCAGATCCAGGTCGAGCTGGTCTCCTCCGAGCACCGCAGTGAGATCCGGGTGCGCTGCCCCGGCGGCAGCCCGAAATCGCGGGTCAGGGAACGCGCCGTCTGACCGGGGGCCGGCGGGTGCCGCGCCCGGGACGTACCCGGAACGCGGCCCCCCGTTCCCGCCGGCCGGTCCGTCACCGCCCGGCCAGCGCCCCCCACCCGGGGTTGACCGGCTCCCGGCGCAGCGGCATGCCCGCTTCCGACGGCGTCCGGTCACCCTTGCGCTGGTTGCAGGCGTAGCAGGCGGCGGTGGTGTTCCGCCAGGTGTTCCGACCGCCGCGCGAGCGGGGCAGGATGTGGTCGATCGTGGAGGCGGACCCACCGCAGTACGCGCAGCACCTGTCGTCGCGGCGCAGCACCCCGGCACGGGACCAGGCCGGCCCGGAGTTGAACCTCCACCGGGTGACCACGAAACGGACCAGCCGCACCACCCGGGGCATCGGGAAGACCCCGATCACCCGGTCCGGCTCGGCCTCGTGGATCTCGGCCACCCGACGGCAGAGCATCCGTACGGCGTGTTGGACGGTGACCCGGTGCAGCGGGCCGAGGTCGGCGTTGATGACGAGGACGGCGTCCACCGGGACTCCTTTCCAGAGGCTGACGGACAGCGAAGAGCCGCCCGGTCCGGCTGTCGGACGGGGCGGCTCAGCGCGTACGGATACGCGTCAGTCGGGCCGGCCCGCCCGGGGACCTTCCGCTCGGCAACCGCCGCCGGGCAGCGTCGACGGCACGATGGTGACGTGCGACATCGCCATGAGCTGCTCCCGCGGTGGTGGTTGACCTTGCGCGCTCACGGTAGGCCGGGACGGGACAGACGGGCAACGGATTTCGATCGGCTGGTCTCGTCGGAACGTCGTTGGCGGCGGGTGGGGGTGGTGGCGTCCGTCGAGATGTGGGCGGTGGTCAGGGGGCGGTTCAGTCGCAGGGCCATCCGCACTGTGAGTTCGCTGTCCAGCAGGGGTCGGTTGACCTCACCGGCGACCGCCAGCGCCGGGCCCGACACCGACCGCCAGATCGCGGCCAGACCGGCGCCGAGGCCCACCAGGGCGACGGTGGCCCGGGTGGTCGGTGAGCCGGCGGCCGCGGCGGCACTCACCCCGACCACCGCAAAGAGCACCAACAGCACGGGTACGAGCACCGGCCAGAAGATGCCGCGTGCCGCCTGCGCCACCAGCCGCCGGTCCCGGATCATCAGGTTCCTGGCGATCACCGCGTAGTCCTCCTCGTCGAGCAGGTCGCGCGGGTGCAGGCCGCCGGTGAGCACGTCGCGCCAGAGGTCGCCCTGGCCGCGCAGGGCCCGGCTCAGCTCGGCGGGCGCCGGCACGGCCGGGTCCCCGAGGCCGGCCCGGTCGACAGCGCTCGACCAGGCGGCGAGTGACCGGCGCACCACCGCGGCCGAGTACGGCGGCAGGACGGTGGCCAGCTCGTCCAACCACCGGCGGATCTGGATCTGCCGCCCACCGAACTGCCTCAGCAACTGGGCGGCGTCGCCGGCTCGGACGGTGTCGGCCACCGATCGGCCCAGCCGGTAGGCCAGACCGACCCGGTGGTTGGTGGCCATCGTCCAGCGGAGCACGTCCACGTTGAGGTCGTCGAGGGCGAGCAGCAGGGGTACCGGGTCTGCGGGGTCGGCCCGGTCCAGGTCGGGGAGCAGGGCCCGGGCGGAGGCGGTGTCGGGCACCGGCCCGTTGTGCCGGGTGAGGTCGGCGATCTGGGCCAGGGCGACGTCCACCCCGTCGAGGTACATCCGCATTCGGCGGTGGGCGGACATCTCGGTGAGGTTGGAGAGCTTGGCCGGGGGTACGACCGGTCGGGCCTCGACGGGAGCGCCGAGCTCCGCGTGCTGCCCGTGGTGGTAGGCGTCCGCCATCCACCAGCCCAGCCGCAGCGCGGTGACGATGCACGCGCGTTCGTCGCGGATCAGGGGGTACGCGTCGTCGCGGCCGATCTCGTCGTTCGGCGGGCCGCTTTCCGCGCCGACGCGGTGCAGTGGTGACATCTGCCGCTGCCCTCCCGCCCGGTCGATCGACGGTTGATCAATCGAGCGTACGACAGCAAATAGTCGCTTATAGCAGCTTTGGTGGTTTTGGCGGCGGTAGTGAGCGAAGGGCCGCGCCGGGCGTACCGGCGCGACCCCTCGTTCTGAATCTGCCCAGGTCAGGAGGGATCTGACAGGACGATCGTGATCTTCTTGTTGGCGCCGTCACGAAGGGCGACGCCACGTGCGGAGGCGAGGTCGGACCCCCCGTACCAGCCGCCGACCCACGGCGGATTCGGCACGTACCGGATCTTGACCGACTGGTCGGTCATCCCCTCGATGACCCGCTGGCCGTAGAACGAGTACTCCTTGACCAGGTCCCCGGTGCGGGCGTTGTAGACCTCGCCCGCGAGCCAGCCGTTGTACGGCTGGCCGTCCGCCGACGTCACGCCGATGCTCAACCGGGGGCCGTTCTTGCCGAGCGAGATGTCGGCGACGCCCGGTTGGTCGGTTCCGGCCCTGGTCGTCGCGGCGGTCTTGCGGTCCGACGCGTTGCCCGTCCACACCGCCGCATACGGCTCGGTGTAGTCGTAGAAGTGCGAGAACTCCAGCGGCCAGTCGTACGGCCCGAGGTTCGGCACCGTGTAGGTGCCGTCGGAGTCGGTGCAGAACGGGCCGATCCCGGGCGCGCCGGAGCCCTGACGTGTCGGCAGGACCGACGCGCAGCCGTTGGTGAGAGGCTGGCCGGTTTCGGTGTCCCGAATCGTGCCGGTGATCCGGGCCGCCGGGTCCAGCTTGACGGTGGGCACGGTGCTGAGCAGCCCGGCATGACCATCGACCCGCAGCGCGTCATACTGCCGGCCGACGCCCCCACGGCGTCCCACCCACTGCATGCCGTGCACCTCGTCGGCTGGTAGCGCCAGCAGGGTGTACTCACCCGGCTGCAACTCTCCGATGGTGATCCGGCCCTGCTCGTCGGTGTAGTTGACGCCCCATTCGCACGTGTCGCTGTCCACCGAGCCGAAGGTCAGTGACAGTGCCGCGACACAGACGTTCGGGACCGGATCCCCACTGGCCCGGTCGACGACGGTGGTGGTGATTGCGGTGGTTGGGCGGAGGGCGACCTCGACCGTGGTGGTCTGACCGAGGGTCACCTTGACGTTCTTGACCTCCTGCGCGGCATGCAGGCCGTCCGAGGAGCGCAGCTCCAGGGTGAACGTTCCCGACTCCAGGTTCGCCAGGCGAATCCTGCCGTCGGTGGCGCCGCACTGCTGGTCGTACGGGCGGACGCCCGCGCAGTACGCGTTCACCGGGCCGCCGCTGACCGCGTCGGTCGCGAGCACCTCGACGACGCCGGGCAGGAGCATCTGCTCCTCCGGCACCGTCGTGGTGACGCCGGACGCGACGGTGACCACGTCGGCTGTGGAGTAGCCGAGCTTTTGGTGCGACCACTGGAACCGGCCGAGGAAGCCATACTGGATCTTGTAGGTGCCAACCGGGACGGAGGCGAACCGGAAGTTGCCGTCAGCGTCGGACACGACCTGCCCACCGCTGGCACCATCGGTGGTGAAGAGGTTGACCATGACGTTGCCGGGCTTCTCGGTCACCACGTGGCCGGTGATGGCGCCGCTGTCGGGCTCCACGGCCTGCGCCGGAGTTGCGGCCAGAGTGGCGGCGAGGGTGAGCGCGGTCGCCGAGGCGAGCATGAAGATTCTGCGGGCGGGTCTGTTCATCGTTCCCCGTTCAGGCGGAGGGTGTGGCGCAGCCGTCGGATTCTGGCTGATGCTCCGCGTCGATCGAAAACGGGGCCGCCGCCGTCGGTCCAAGTCACTACGATCCGAGCGGTCGCCGCCGCTCTGCTGGCGACCGTACAGGAGGAACTCCACTTGAGATTCACAAGTCGCGGTGTCCGGCCGGGCGGGCATATGCCGGTGCTGGCCGCCGTCGCCACGCTGGCGCTGGGAGCTGTCGTCCTCTCGCCCGGTCCGGCCGCCGCCGCCGAACCCCACCACGTGTTCACACCGTCGCTCCTCGCCTACACCGACTCCACCACCCCGGACACCGCGGTCTTCTACCCCAGCGGGGGAGAGATCCCTGTCGGGTCGTGGCGGGATGACGCCGGCAGCACGCACTCCTCCCGCATCTACGTAACGTTCGACATCGGCGGGATCTACGTCGGTCGGCTGAGCCAGGCGACCCTCGTCGGGCGGGAAAGCCGCGCCAACGACTGCGCACGCGCGCGTGCCACCGTCGCCCAGGCCACGGCCGCCTTCACCGCTGAGAACAGTTGGTCGAACCCGCCGGCCACGGTCGGCAAGGCGGTCGCCGCGACCGCCGAGGGCGCTGATTGCGCCTCCTGGCGGACCAAATGGGACTTGACCGCCGCGTTGACCAGGGCGCTGGGCCGGGGCGAGCACCAACTCACCACCGAGCTTCGGGTCCCCAAGCGGAACGAGGGGGATGTCTCCTACGGCCGCTGGCTGGAGAGCAACGAGTTCCGGTTCGAGGTGGAGCTGACGAACACCGCCCCGCTCAAGCCGACCAAGCTCTTCAACGCGAACACCGACACCCCCTGCGGTCCGGAATACTTCGCCGGATCGGAATTTGCCGCATACGCCAACATGACGGACCGGGATCGGGACCCGTACGACGCGCTGACCGCCGAGATCGAGTACTGGCCGCTCGCCGACCCGTCCGCTGTCACGCCTGTCGACCCCGGCATTTCCAGCGGCCCCGACGGTCTCGACGCGGTCGGCCAGATGCCGGTGGCCTCGCTCGCGGACGGGGAGTACGCCTGGCACGCCCGGACATTCGACCAGCGGGCCTGGTCACCCTGGAGCGACCCGTGCCATTTCACTGTGGATCGCACCAAGCCTGCCGTCTCGCCGACCGTCGCCTCTCCGGAATATCCGGAGAACCCGGCGAACCCGACCGGCAGCCGTGAGACCGAGGGCACCTTCCTGTTCACGTCGCATGGCGTGGCGGACGTGATGAGCTTCCGGTACGGCGACAGCCAGGGAGCTCTCTACAACCAGGTGCCAGCCGACCAGCTCGGCGGCGCGGCCACCATTCGGTGGCGACCTCGCGACGCGGGCAAACAGACGCTGTACGTGGCGAGCATGGATCGCGCCGGCAACAGCTCTCCGGTGCGGGCCTACACGTTCAACGTGCGCGACCTGGCCGTCAACGCGTGGTCGACGGCCCAACAGCCCGACCCTTCCGGTAGCGGAATGGCGGTCACGATGCGGTTCAGCACCCAGCCCGGCAACGGCATCACCACCATCGCCTATCGGGTGGACGGTGGGTCGGAGCAGTTGGCGACCGTGGGAGCCGACGGGGTCGCCGAGCCGGTCCTGGCGCCCCTCAAGGGCGGTGAGCACCAGCTCAGCTACGTCGGCCGGAGCGCCTCTGGCGAGGCGGGGTATCAGCAGGAGACGACCTTCTTCGTCGACGATGGGCCCACCATCACCTCGGACGGTGTCTATCCGATCGACGGCTCCGGCGGTGGCGTCGGCGTCCCCGGGGTCTTCACGGTCTCTCCGGCGGTGACCAAGGGCGCCACCTCGGTGCGGTGGTTCGACAGTGTCGACAACAACCCCAGAGTGGTTCCGCTGGCCTCCGACGGCAAGGCCACGATCACCTGGACGCCCACGACGGCCGGCTGGACCTACTTCTGGTTCACCGTCGAGTACGCCGACGGCAGCTTGTCCAGTTACCGGTCGTTCTCGGTCACTGTCAACTGATCCGACGCGGGGGTGCGGGCACGCACCCGCACTCCCGCGCCAGGTCTTCCACGCAGGTCAGGGCTTCCGGGCGAGCAGTCCACGTGGTCGGATCGAGCGCACCGGCTCGGCCGAGGCGCCCTCGGCGCGCAGGATGTGGTTCGCGGCGATGATCCCGGTCGCCGCCGAGCGTTCCATCAACGCGCTCGGGAAGTCCGTGGCGATGCCGTCCCCGGCCAGGTAGACGCCGGTCGCGTCGGTGCGTACCCCGGGTCGCCAGGCGTGGCTGCCCGGCGTGAACGCCGGCGCCTGCGCCTCGACCCGGGCCCGCAGCTCGCGGACCCGCAGGTCGCCGGCCTCCGGCCAGAGCGCGACCAGCTCGCGGCGCATCCGCTCGGCCAGCTCCTCCGCCGGCACGCCGGGCTCGCAGGCGTACGCGTGCAGCTCGATGACCGACCCGCCGGTCTGCCGCGCCCAGCGCCGCGGCTCGTTTTCTAACCGGTGGTAGAGCGTCACCGAGTCCAGAGTGGGCTGCCGGGACACGCCGTTGAACACCGCCCGCTCGGCGGCCACGTCCCCGTCACACCAGAACCGCGCCACCGCGTACGGCGGGCCGGGCTGGCCGAAGGCGGGCATCCGCGCCGCCAGCTCCGGTGCCTGCCCGGTCAGGTCCGGGGAGGCCGCGACCAGCGCGGCGAGCGCCGGCGGGTCGACGGCGAGCACGACGTGACCGGCCGGGTGGCTGCCGTCGTCGGTGGTCGTCACCCGCCAGCCGTCGCCGTCGCGGTGCACACCGGTCGCGGCGGAGCTGGTCAGCACCCGGCCGCCGTGCTTCTCGACGTGCCGGGTCAGGGGCTCCCAGATCGCCGTGGCGTAGTCCTCGTCGGGGCAGTCGAACGCCAGCCCCTCCGGGTTGCCGAGCAGGTAGAAGTGGAACTGGGCGACCATCTCGGCGGCCGACATCTCCGCCTCGTGGTTGAAGAACGAGTGCGAGAAGACCTCGAACAGCATGGCCCGCGCCCGGTCCGGCAGTCGTAGCGACGCCAGCAGCTCGTCGGCGGTGGTGCCGTCCAACTCGGCGTAGGTGCGTACCGGGTCGTAGCTGAGCAGCGGCAGCGCGGCGTCCCGATCCATCAGTCGCAGGTCGGCCAGGCGCAGGCTGGGGCTGCGCAACAGCAACGCGAGAAGGTTCGTCGGCGGTGCCGGCGGCAGCTTGCCGAACTCCTCGGTCGGCCACTGCTCGCTGAGGATCGGGTAGCCCGGGATGGGCTTGAGGAAACCCAGGTCACTGTCGACCCGGCGGAGAATCGACCGCCAGTTGTAGTACTGCCGGAAGAACGCGTGGAAGCCGTGCTCGTTCTGCTGGGTGCCGTCGGCGAGCGCCTCCGGCCAGGCGCCCAGTCGACCACCGAGCGTCGGCGCCGCCTCCAGCACCGTCACCGCCACACCCCGCTCGGCCAGCACCACCGCCGCCGACATGCCGGCGATGCCACCACCAACCACCACCGCCGTGGCCGGTCGCGGCACGCGGTCCGCGCCACCGCCGCCCGGGTCCACCAGGTGCTGGCGTACGCCGATGAGCCGACCCACCACTTGCGACAGCGCCATGGGCACCTACCTCTCTCGGGCCCCAGTCTCCCCTACTCCAGGCATCGGCGCGCGCGGTCGGAGGCAGGCCAGACGTACTCCAGGTCTGCTGGAACGTCGTCACCGAAGAGGGGCCGGTAGTGCGCCGGGTCCTTGCGGACCAGCGACGAGCGGTGGCTCAGGTGCAGGTCGTCGCGGCCCAGCCACGGTGGTAGTTCGCCGTCCCGGGCCAGCTCGTCCTGGGTCCGTACGACACCGGCCCCGCAGGCGGCGGCGAGGTCGACGGTCATCGTGGTGGCACAGGTGTCCGCCCGCCCCGGTTCGGTCCACACCGCGCACATGTCCAGCCCGTAGCGGGTGAGCGCCTCCTCGTACCCGGCCCACATCTTCACCGCCGGGTGGTTGCGCCAGCCGTACCCGGGTCGGGTGAGCCCGCGCAGCACCTGGATGGCCTCCACCCGTTGCTTGCCCAGCCGCTTCTGGTCCAGCGTCCGGGCGCTGGCCAGAAAGTCCGGGTACGGGAGGAACGTCTGCATGTCGCTGCTCTACCCGTCGCCAGGGCGGGCATGCCTGGCCGGGAGATGATCCGGACGGGGTCGCCCACCGTGGCCGTGCTGATTACGATCCGGGCATGGCGGAGCCGTGGCGGGACCGGGCGCGACGGGCGGTCGAGTGGAACTGGCGGCTGCGCTCCGTCGGTGATCCACGCCCGCACTATGTGATCTGCGGGAAGGACGCGCTCGCCTACTACGTGGCCAGGGCGATGCTCGAATCCGAACTGCCGACGGGTGGCGCCCGGGTGACCGTCGTGGTGCCGGAGCGTTACCGCAGCAACGGCCCGGACGTGGCGGCGCTGCGGGGGGTCCGGGTGGTCCGCTCGGATCGGCTGGACGTGGCCACCTTCGAGGCCGCCGGCCTGGCCGGGGCGTCCGGGCTGGCCCTGCTGCACCAGGACGACGTGGGCAACCTGCACGCAGCGCTCTGCGCCCAGGCCGTCGACCAGCGGGTCCGCCAGGTGCTGCGAATGTTCAACGGCACCCTCGCCGACGGTGTGCGCAAGCTGCTCAAGGCATCGGTCGAGGTGCTCTCCGACGCCGAGATGGCCGCGCCGGCCTTCGTGGCAGCCGCGCTCGGCGAGGTCGACCCGAGTTCCTTCCAGCACCGGGACAAGACGCTGCGGGTGGCCCGCAGGGCCGACGTCCGACCGCAGGACGTGGTCTGCGCACTGGCCCACCTCACCGAGGCGCAGGGGGTGGAGCTGCTTCCGGCCGAGCAGGCTGGCGCGGACCTGGTGCTCGCCGAGGCGACGGGGCAGCCACCCGCCACCGAGGTCGCCGCCCGTCGACTGGTCCGGGCCCGTCGGCGACGCCGTCCGGTCGCGGTGCTGCTGGGCGCGGTACGCGGCTTCGCGACCCGCAAGATCGGCGTTGCGGTGATGCTGGTGCTCGCGGTGATCGCGGTGCTGGGGGCGCTGATCTCCCGCACCGAGGGCGCCTCCCCACTGGAAGCCCTGTACCTGACGCTGGTGACCACACTCAGCGGCGCCGACCCGGACACCACCAAACCAGCCGGCGCGCAGATCATGCAGGTGGTGCTCAACCTGGCCGGGCTGGCGCTGATCCCGCTGATCACCGCCGTCGTGGTGGACGGCATCGTCAACGCACGACTGGCCCTGCACACAGGCCAGTTGCAACCCGCGCGGGTCGGGCACGTCGTGCTGATCGGCCTGGGCAACGTCGGCACCCGGGTGATGGCGCAGCTGCGCGAGTACGACGTCGAGGTGGTGGCGATCGACAAGGACCCGGAGCCGCGCGGCGCCGCCCTGGCCCGTCAACTGGAGGTGCCGCTGATCGTCGGTGACGCCGCGCTGCCGGAGACGCTGGTCGCCGCGTCGGTGGCCGACTGTCAGGCGCTGGTGGTGGCGTCCACCGACGACGTGGCCAACCTGGAGGCGGCGCTCGCGGCCCGTGATCTTCGTGGCGACCTGCGGGTGGTGCTGCGGTTCTTCGACGGTGACTTCGCCGAGCGGGTGGAGGAGACCTTCGCCCTCGGCGTCTCCCGGTCGGTCTCCTACCTGGCCGCCCCGGCCTTCATCGGTGCCCTCACCGAACGGGCGGTGATCACCACCATCCCGGTCGACCGGCACGCGCTGCCGGTCGCCGAGGTGCCGGTCGCCGCCGGCTCCGAGTTGGACGGCCGGCCCCTGGGCATGGTCAACCGGGACGGGCAGGTCCGGCTGATCGCCCGGACCCCGGCCGGTGGCGGCAAGACGATCTGGTGGAAGGACCTCGACCCTCGCCAGGTGATCTTCGCGGGCGACCGGTTGACAGTGGTCGCCCGGCGGCGCGGACTGGACTGGCTGACGCGGCAGTGTGCCCCGCCAGCCCGCCCGGGCCCGGTCTCCCGGCCGGCCGGAGCGGTCCACGGCGGAGTGCCCACTCCAGCGGCGGCGTCTCCCTCGGTGCCGGGCCAGACGGACTCGGGGGCCGGCGTGGCCCACCCCGTTGCCCCCGCCGCAGGCGCTTCCTCGACAATCGCTGGCGGCCCACCGGACGACTTCGCGCTGACCCGCCGACATGACGAGAGCGGCGAGGTGAGCTGACATCACCCGGCGGCGCGGCCGCTGCGCTATCCACCTGGTCAGGGAAGAAGGGCAGCGTAAGTGGTTGTCAATCACCGACTCGTGGTCATCGGGTTGCCTGCCGATCAAGAACGGGCTCTATCGTGCTGATGGCCTGGCTCGAGCGGTGCGAGTGGGGTCCAGGCAGCCCGGCGGTCTGGAACTGCTTGATTCGTTCTCCCACGCAGGATTCTCTCGGACGACCCGGAATACGTGACCTACGTCGACGTCACTGGGTTGGTCATGGAGGTGGAGTTGGATGATGCTGCATTCGATCTATGACCGGGGGAGTTGGGACCGCCAGGATCCGGTTGAAGTGGCGGACTCGTGCCTCAGGGCTGCTGCCGCAGGCGATGACTCGGCTGTCGCTGAACTGCTTCGCCTGTGCCCTGTGCTGAAGGCGCAGGCTGACCTCGGAAACACTCGTGCACGTACGATGTTGGGCGTCATTTTCATGCTGTATGTCGACGCTCCGGAGGAGACTGTCGACCTCCTGAGTCAGTCCGCCGCCGAGGGCGACGTGGTCGCTCAGCGGACTCTGGCGTACCTGCTGGAGCGAGGGCAGGGGGTCGCCTCTGACAAGGAAAGGGCGATGCGGCTCTATCGTGCGGCAGCCGAGGGTGGAGACGGGATAGCTGCCTTCAACCTTGGCCTGCATTACGCCAATGGCGAATTCCTTGCGGTCGACATCCCTAACGCCGTGCGATGGTTGAGGGTAGCTGCGAAGGCGGAAGTCACTGAGGCGTACCCGTTCCTGGGAAACCATCTGGCTGCCCTTGACCTTGATGAAGAAGCGTTCGAGTGGTATCTCTTCGGCGCCGCGGCCGGTCAGTCCAACTGTATGTTCGTCGTGGGCAGTTGGTACCGGGACGGCATTGGGACGAGCGTGGATCTGGTGCGGGGTCTGCGGTGGTTCATTGCGATGCTCAATGAGGGCAGCGGCGACGGAGTGCACGAGGCCCATAAGCTGGTCTCACGGATGACCTCCGAAGAGGTTCGAGAGGCTGTTCGCCTGGCGGGCCGACCATTCGACGCGGAGGTGTTCCTTGAGCAAGGAAACTGAGCCCTCTTGCCGTCCTGAAGCTGGAGCAGCGTCTACCGAGAGCTTCGACGGTCAGCGGCTGCGCACGGTCCTTGCCGCACTCGAACCGTGGCAGCGTGTTGCGTTCGCGGTCAGTTGTGTCGAGGTTCTGGTGCCGTCCTATGTCAAGTTCAGCGAGCCGGACCAGATCGGTGACGCTGACCTCGTGCGAGCCAGCGTCGATGCTGTCTGGTCGGCCTCGGCCGGTCATCAGCCGGCTGTGCACTGTCCCGAGTTGCCCTCGCCGGACGCAGTGAAGGAGTTGCTGCCCTCGGAGGATGACTGGAATGACTGGGCACCTCAGGCGGAGGATGCGGTCGCGTCGCTCATCTACCTGCTTGAGCTGGTGGGCAGCGATGACGTCACCTACGCCGTCTACGCAGCCGAGCGGGCATATGCGGCGGCCGACGAGCTCTCGGCTCGGGAGCAGGGCCTTGGGGTGCTCGACGCCGATGACCGTGAGGCTCTGCTTGGGTCGCCGTCAGTCCAGGTTGAGCTGCGGCGGCAGGCGGAGGCTCTCACAATTCTCGGAGACTCCGCCGGTGACCGGTCAGCCGTCGCAGAGCTTCGCGCCGCTGCTCGACGAATTCCGGTCGGTGGTGTGCGGCAACTGCCGTGGGACGACGGTGTTCTTAATGGCGACACGGACGCTCCCTGTCAGACCCTGGGCAGCTTCTCGGCCGCTTCGTAAGTGATTAAAGATCGGTTGAGGGTGGCCGGCTTCCACGTGCTCGAGGCGTATGACATGGCGGAAGGGCTGCCGTCCGAACAGGAAGCCTGGAAGTCGGTCGTCAGTTCGCCGGCAAGCCCCGGATGGTCGGTCGCACTCGCCGCGGTCGATGCAGTGGAACAGGTGGAGCGACGGTGGCGCCGCTTGGTGCATGAGCGCGGGTTGACGAGCGGCGATGGCACCCTGCTAATCGGCCTCACAGGGCACAGTGACGAAAGGCGTTGGGTGGCGGTGCGGCTGCCGGACGGGCCGTTGGCGCTCGACGCGCTCGGTCCGAATCCTGGCGAGCCGGAGTTTGTCGCGATGTCACTGGCCGGCGATGCCGTATGCGGGGTAACGGCAGAGGAGTACGAGTTGTGGGTGGTATGCGCACGACTTGATTGAGCGGGGGCCGATGAGACAACCGTACGACGCGGAAAGGAGTCGGTATGGCAGCGCTGAGCGAACACATAAATGTCTACACAACGCAATCACAGTCCTCGAAATAAGCGATTCTCGATTTGGTACGACAGATTTGAATACAAGAATCCAGGCGAGTGCATAAGCTCTTGGTGGGAGACTGAGGGCATCATTCGCTACCCGAATGTTCCCAATAATGCACCTGAGTACACCCCTGTCTACGCTAGATTCCGACACCAAAGCGAGCGTGAATAGGGACTTCTCCTTCCTGTGCGGGGCACAGAAATTGCGGTTCACCCTCCGACCCGCAAGCTCGGCGGATCGGTCAGCCGGAACCGGCCGGAGCTGAGCGACAATGGACGGCATGCGTTTCCGCATCCTGGGTCCGACCCAGGTGGTGCTGGCCGACGGGCGAGAGGTCCCCGTGGGCGGTCCGCGGCTGCGCGCACTGCTGGCACTCCTCCTGCTCGACGCGGGTCGGGTGGTCTCCGCCGAGCGGCTGATCGACGGCCTGTACGGGGAGCATCCGCCTCGTGGTGCGGCCAATGCGCTCCAGTCCCAGGTGTCGCGGCTGCGCCAGGCCCTGCCTGCCGGGCACGACCCGGTCGAGTTTCACCCGGCCGGTTATCGCCTGGCAGTGGATCCCGACGATGTCGACGCGTACCGCTTTGAACGGCTCGCCGAGGCGGGGCGGCGCGCGCTCGCCGACGGTGACTGGCCCCGGGCAGCGGCGGTGTTGCGCGAGGCGCTGGAGCTGTGGCGTGGTCCCGCCCTGGCCGATGCCGTCGGCGCAGCCGGCGCGCCCGCCCAGGCGGCCCGGCTGGACGAGCTGCGGTTGGCCGCCATCGAGGATCGGGTCGAGGCGGACCTGGCGTTGGGCGCACAGAGCGCGCTGATCGCGGAGCTGCGGGAGTTGGTCGTGGCGCATCCCCTGCGGGAGCGCTCGCGAGGCCAGCTCATGCGTGCCCTGGCGGCACTGGGTCGGCCGGCGGAGGCGCTGGCCGAGTTCGAGGACGCGCGGCACACGCTGGCCGATCAGCTCGGTGTCGACCCATCGGCGGAGCTGGCTGCCGTTCACCTGGCGGTGCTGCGTGGTGAGGAACGCGAGGCGGCCGAGCAGGCGCTGCCGAGCCAGCTCACCACGTTCGTCGGGCGGGAGGAGGAGCTCAAGCGCGTCGGCGACCTGCTCGGCGAGCGGCGGCTCGTCACCCTTACCGGCCCCGGGGGAGCGGGCAAGACCCGGTTGGCCATCGAGGCTGCGGGCCGGGTCGACGGGGAGGTCCGTTTCGTCGAGCTGGCCGGGCTGGCCGACGGGTCGGACGTGCCACAGGCGGTGCTGAGCGCGCTCGGTCTGCGTGACGCGGGTCTGCGGGCCCCGGCCGAGCCGGGCCGGCAGTCCACGGACCGACTGGTCGAGGCGCTGGCCGAACGGCGGCTGCTGCTGGTGCTCGACAACTGTGAGCACGTCATCGCCAACGTGGCCCGGCTCGCCGCACGACTGCTGAGCGCGTGCCCGGCGCTGCGGGTGCTCGCCACGAGTCGTGAGCCGCTCGGGCTGGCCGGCGAGGCGTTGTGCCCGTTGTCCGGGCTCACCCTGCCGCCACCCGACGCGTCGACGGAGAATGCCGACGACTACGCCGCGGTCAGCCTCTTCGTCCAACGGGCCGCCGACGTCGCACCCGACTTCACCGTCACACAGGCCAACGTCGACGTGGTGCTGCGGATCTGCCGCACCCTCGACGGCCTGCCGTTGGCGATCGAGCTGGCCGCCGCGCGGCTGCGGGCGTTGCCCGTCGCGGAGGTGGCCGCCCGTCTGGACGACCGGTTCCGGCTGCTGTCCATGGGCAGCCGGGCCGCGTCGCCCCGACACCGCACGCTCCGGGCTGTGGTCGAGTGGAGCTGGGACCTTCTCGACGATGCCGAACGCACGCTGGCCCGCCGGCTGACCGTTTTCGCTGGCGGCGCCACGCTGGAGGCCGCCGGGCGGGTCTCCGGCCTTCCCGCGGCCGAGTTCGTCGACGCGCTGACCGGTCTTGTCGACAAGTCCTTCGTGGAGATGACTGGCGGCCGTTACCGGATGCTGGAGACGGTGCGTGCCTTCTGCGCCGAGCGTCTCGCCGAGGCTGGCGAGGCCGACCAGCTCCGTCGTGCGCACACCGCGTACTTCCTGGAATTCGCCTGGACCGCCAGCGACCACCTCCGCTGCGCGGAGCAGCTGCACTGGCTGCGACGGCTCGACGCGGAACGGGACAACCTCCATGCGGCGTTGCGGCGGGCCACCGCCGCCGGTGACACGTCCGACGCGGCCGGGATGGTCGCGGCCCTGTCGTTCTACTGGTGGCTGCGCGGCATGCGCGGCGAAGCGGCCCGGTTGGCCGCCAACGTCCTCGACCTGCTGGGCGCCGAAGCGCCGCCGGGGCTGAGCGAGGAGTTCGCCCTCTGCGTCTACAACAGCTCGCTCGCCGGTGCCGGCCACCTGCCCTCGCTCGGAAATCAGCGGTCCGTGATCCGCAGCCTCGATCGGGCACCTCGACAACCGTTCCTGCTGTATCTGTCGGGGATCTCGACCGGGCCGCCGTCCGGCGGCGCCGAGCACGTCGAGGAGTTGATGCGGGAGCTGCGGCGACTGGTCGGTCCGGACGTGTGGATCAACGCCCTCGGCGCGATGGGAAGCGGCTCGGCGCTGATGTGGAGTGGCGAGTGGGACCGGGCCAGGAGCGCGCTGACCACCGCGCTGGACGGCTTCCGGAGCACGGGGGACCGGTGGGGCTGCATGATCACACTCGGTGCGCTCGGCGAACTGGCTGCCTGGCAGGGCGATCCGGAGACGGCGGGCGCCCACATGGACGAGGCCATGGGACTGGTCGAGGCGCTCGGGTCGGCCGTCGACCAGGCCGACATGCTGCGGACCAGGGGCGAGATCCGGCTGCGTGCCGGTGACCTCGCCGCGGCACGGGACGACTTCGCCGGTGCGCTGCTCCTGGCGCAGCGCAGCGGCGCGCCCGAGTTCGTGGCCAGCGCTCGCCTCGGCCTCGCCCAGGTGGCCCGGCTGCGCGGCGATCTGGTCGAGGCGAGACGGCTCTGCGAGGAGGCGTTGGTCGGTGGGCTCACCGGCTGGTACGTCGGCGAGGCCACCCGGTCGGAGATCATCCTCGTGCTCGACGAGATCACCGAGCAGGAGAAGGCCGAAGCCGCGAGCAGGCCTGGTGCGCCGCCGTCAGCGGACGGTGCGTGACCCGTCAGCGCCTGACCGCACCGTGGGGTCATGACGACATTCGAGGTGGTCGCCGAGGGTCTGGGCAAACGGTACGGCCCCACCCGCGCGCTCGACAGGTTCGACCTGGCCGTACCGACCGGCACTGTGTACGGGCTGCTGGGGCCCAACGGCGCGGGAAAGACGACGGCCGTACGGATCCTCACCACTCTGCTGCGCTTCGACGCGGGCAGGGCCACCGTGGCCGGGTTCGACGTGCTGCGACAGCCGGACGAGGTGCGGGCCCGGATCGGGTTGACCGGGCAGTACGCCGCGGTCGACGAAACCCTCAGTGGTCGGCAGAACCTGGAACTGTTCGGCCGCCTGTTCCGGCTGGGCCGGCGGGAGGCCTGGCAGCGCGCCACCGAACTGCTGGAACGGTTCGGGCTTGCCGAGGCGGCGAGCCGCTCCGCCGGTGAGTACTCGGGTGGGATGCGTCGTCGGCTGGACCTCGCCGCCAGTCTGATCCGTACGCCGCGCGTGCTCTTCCTCGACGAGCCGACGACCGGCCTGGACCCGCGCAGCCGCAACCAGGTGTGGGACCTGGTCCGCGCCCTGGTCACCGAGGGGACGACGGTGCTGCTCACCACCCAGTACCTGGAGGAGGCCGACCAGCTCGCCAACCGGATCTCGGTGATCGACGCCGGTCGGGTGGTGGCCGAGGGGTCACCGGACGAGCTGAAGTCGATGACCGGCGGCGACCGGATCGAGGTGGTGGTGCGCGATGCGGCCGATCTGGACCTGGCCGCCGGCATCGTCGCGCCGATCTGCGGCGCGGAGCCCGAGCGTGACCCGGAGATCCGGCAACTCAGCGTGCCGGTGGCCGACCGGGTTGCCGGGCTGGTCGACGTCGTGCGGGCGTTGGACGACGCGG
The DNA here is from genome assembly GCF_018070245.1 of Micromonospora sp. M61. Taxonomy (NCBI): domain Bacteria; kingdom Bacillati; phylum Actinomycetota; class Actinomycetes; order Micromonosporales; family Micromonosporaceae; genus Micromonospora; species Micromonospora sp. M61. The sequence continues at coordinate 25,809 of NZ_JAGPYA010000048.1, forward strand.
GGATCGCGGTCGAGGACATCGGCCTGCGGCGCGCCACGTTGGACGAGGCGTTCCTGCACCTGACCGGGCATCGTCCCGACGAGGCCCGCGAACCCGTTGGCGCCGGACGAAAGGCGAACGTGGCATGACCACTGCGGTAGCCGACGGTTGGACGATGACCAGGCGCAACATGATCCATGTCGTCCGTCAGCCGGAGGAGGTGATCCTCTACTTCTCACTGCCGATCATGTTCGTGCTGGTCTTCGGGTACGTGTTCGGCAGCGGCATGCAGGTACCGGGCGGTGGCAACTATCGCGAGTTCCTGCTGCCCGGGGTCTTCGTGATGACGATGCTGTACGGCCTCGGCGCTACGGCGACCGGCGTGGCGCTGGACCTCAGCCGGGGTGTCGTCGACCGGTTCCGGTCGATGCCGATGGCACGGTCCGCCCTGATGACCGGCCGCAGCGCCGCCGATCTGCTGCGCGCCCTGCTGGAGATGTCCACCTTGCTGGTCTGCGGCCTGCTCGTCGGTTGGCAGTGGCGAGAGGGTGTGGGCAAGGCGTTGCTCGCCGTCGGGCTGCTCCTGCTGCTGCGGGTCGCGATCACCTGGATGGGGATCTACCTGGCGCTGCTGGTCCGCAGCCCGGACACCGTCGGCGTCATCGTCTTCCCGGCGGCGTTTCCGCTCACCGCGATCTCCAACGTCTTCGTGTCGCCTGAGCTGATGCCCCCGGTCATCGGGACGATCTCGGAGTGGAACCCGTTGTCGGCCATCGTCGCGGCGATCCGCGAACTGTTCGGCAACCCGGGTCTGGGTGGCGACTCCTGGCCAGCGGAGCACGCCATGCTGTTGGCGGTGCTGTGGCCGGTGCTGCTGATCGCGACGTTCGCTCCGCTGGCGGTACGCCGCTACCGACGCCTGAGCCGTTGACACCCGCGCGCCGGTGGCCCGCTCAGGTCACCGGCGCGCGAGGCGCAGCGCGTACCAGGCGGCGCCAGCGGCGAGCACACCGAAGCCCGCGAGGACGCTGGTCACGGGCAGGTTGACCGCGAGCAGCAGACACCCGACCAGCCCCAGGCCGGCGAGCACCTGCACCGGCAGCCGCCGACCGGGTTCCCGCCCCAGTGTGAGCGCCGCCGCGTTGGTGATCGCGTAGTAGACCAGCACCGTGCAGCTGGAGAAGCCGATGGCCCCCCGTACGTCGCCAAGGAGCACGACCACGATCACCACGGCGGCGACCGCCAGCTCCGCGCGGTGCGGCACCCGGTGCACGGGGTGCACGGCGGCCAGCGCGCCGGGCAGGTCGCGGCGGCGGGCCATCGCGAGGGTGGTCCGGCCGACTCCGGCGACCAGGGACAGCAGCACCCCGACGACCGCGATCGTGGCCCCGGCGCGGACCACCCAGGCCAGGCCGGGCAGCCCGGCGGCGGTCACCACGTCGACCAGGGGCGCGGCGGACCCGGCCAGCCGGTCGGCGCCGAGTACGCCGAGCGTGACCACGGCCAACACCAGGTAGATCGCGAGCACCGCCCCGAGCGCCAACGGCACCGCGCGGGGAATGGTCCGCTGCGGATCGCGGACCTCCTCGCCGAGCGTGGCGATCCGGGCGTACCCGGCGAAGGCGAAGAAGAGCAGCCCGGCCGCGGTGAGCACACCTCGGGCGGAGCCGCCGGGCTCACCGAGCCGATCCAGGTGCACTGGCCCGCCCGCCACTCCGACGACCGCGACCAGGGCCAGCACCGCGAGCACCAGCGCCACCAGCAGTTTCGTGACAGTGGCCGTCTTGCCGATGCCGCGCAGGTTCACCCCGGTCACCGCGAGCACCGCGCCGACTGCGACCAACCGGGCCTGGCCCGGCCACAGGTACGCCCCGATGGTCAACGCCATCGCCGCGCAGCTCGCCGTCTTGCCGACCACGAAGCCCCAGCCGGCCAGGAACCCGGCGAACGGCCCGAGGCGTTCCCGGCCGTAGACGTACGTGCCGCCGGACTCCGGGTAGCGGGCCGCCAGCCGCGCCGAGCTGGTCGCGTTGCAGAAGGCGATGAAACCGGCCAGCACCAGCGCGGGCAGCAACCCGGAGCCGCCGGCCGCCGCTGCGGCCGGGCCGAAGACCACGAAGACGCCCGCGCCGAGCATCGAGCCCAACCCGATGACAACCGCATCGGGTACGCCAAGCCGCCGCGACAGTTGGTCCACGGACCGAAACCCTAGGGGTACGAGGTGAACGGCCGGTCCCAATCGCGTAGCCGGCGGGGGAGCGGGATGTCGTCCCAGGGCACCCGGTGCAGCAGCCGGTCCAGGAGCAGGCCCAGCAGCAGACCGGCCACCGAGTCGGTCAGCCAGTGCCAGCCGAGGTAGGTGGTGGTGGTGAGGACGACAAGCGGTGGCACGATGCGGATCACGGTGATCAGCCGGGCGGGCAGTTGCCGGCCGAAGCTGCGGGCCAGCGGGGCGAGCAGCAGCGCGATGACGCCGTACCAGACGATGGCGTTGGCGACGTGCCCCGACGGGTAGGACTGGGCGAATCGGACCGGCAGATCGTCGTGGAACAGCGGCAGGGTCTGCTCGGGCGGCAGGAAGGGCTCCTTGACACTGGCGCTCGGCGCTGCCCGCGCGGTCCAGACCTTCAGCGGACCGATCGTCAGGTAGGTCAGCACGAACCCGACCACCGGCGGCAGGATCGGCCGCACCGACCGCAGCCGGACGGCCAGCAGCACGCCCAACCCTGCGGCGATCAGGGTCAGTGGAGTGCCCTGGCCGAGCAGGTTGAATACCCGGGCCACCCAGTAGGCGACCGTCGGTCGGTGCCCGTCGGCCCAGTCGGCCACCGCCCGGTCCAACCCGAAGAGTTGGTCGGCGGCGAGCGCCACCGTCAAACCGACCAGACCGACCAGCAGCAGCGCGTCGAACCACCAGCCGGCCGGGCGGACGGGCCGTAGCCGCAGGTCACGTCGTACCGCCGTGGGTTTGAGCACGCGACCACGCTACCGGCCCGGCGCCAGGCCGGGGTGTTCGGCGCTGTGGGCCCAACCACGATGTGAGGCGGATGCGGGGGGCGAGGCGTCATGCTTGTGCCCGTGCGGATCACGTCTGCCCTCGTGGACCCGGCGCTGCTCGACCTGCCCTGGTCGACACCGCTGGAGGAGTGGCCTGCCCAACACCTGGTGGCCCTGCCGCAGGGCATCTCCCGACACATCGTCCGGTTCGTCCGGCTCGGTGACTACGTGTACGCATTCAAGGAGACCCGCGAGCGGATCGCTGAGCGGGAGTACGACCTGCTCAGGGCCCTGGAGAGGATCGACTTTCCCTCGGTCGAGGCGGTGGCGGTCGTCGCCGACCGGCAGACCGAGGACGGCGAACCTCTCGAATCGGTCCTGATCACCCGGCACCTCCAGTTCTCCCTGCCGTACCGGGCGCTGTTCTCGCACACCCTGCGGCCGGAGACGATGAGCCGGCTGCTCGACGCGCTCGCCGCCCTGATCGTGCGGATGCACCTCACTGGCTTCTTCTGGGGTGACTGCTCGCTGTCGAACACGCTGTTCCGCCGGGACGCGGGCGCGTTCGCCGCCTACCTGGTGGACGCGGAGACGGGCGCGTTGCACAACTCACTCTCCAACGGTCAGCGCGGTGAGGACCTGGAGATCGCCCGGGTCAACATCTTCGGTGAGGCGCTGGACCTCCAGGCCGCCGGCCTGCTGCACGAGTCCATCGACCCCGAGGTGGTCTGCGAGGAGGTCGTGCAGCGCTACGAGCGACTGTGGCACGAGATCACCTACGAGCAGGCCGTCGAGCGGGAGGCCCGGCACGACATCGAGGGCCGAATCCGCCGCCTCAACGAGCTGGGCTTCGACGTGGCCGAGGTGGCCATGTCCTCCATCGACGACGGGCGTTACCTGGTCCGGCCGAAGGTGGTCGACGCCGGCTACCACACCCGCCGGCTGCTGCGGCTGACCGGTCTGGACGCCGAGGAGAACCAGGCGCGCAAGCTGCTCAACGACCTGGACGCCTATCGGGCGGAGAGCGACCTGACCGACGAGCAGCAGGCCGCGCACCGCTGGCTCACCGAGGTCTTCGAGCCGGTGGTCCGGGCCGTTCCCGCTCACCTGCGCCGCAAGCTGGAGCCGCAGGAGCTGTTCGCGCAGATCATCGAGCACAAGTGGCTGCTCTCCGAGCAGGCCGGCCGGGACGTCGGGATGCGCCACGCGGTCCAGTCGTACCTGGCCGACGTGCTGGTGCACCGTCCCGACGAGCAGGCCATCCTCGGCGTGGAAGTCCCCAGCCTCAACTGAGCTTCGCCCCGGGACCGGCCCGACCTGCGCTCGCTTCCGTAACGCCGGAGTCGGCAGCTTGGTGTTGACGTCCTGTAGAGCTGCCCCAGATATGGGGCAATTGTGATGCGCCATGTGCCGACATCGATCGTCCGCGCGGTCCGCGCGGACGGTTCTCCATCGATCGTCCGCGCGGTCCGCGCGGACGGTTCTCCACGATCGCCGGGGCTTCCGGCGCCGCCTGCCCCATATCCGGGGCAGCTCTACAGGCTGCGCAACAGGTGGCCGCACTGGACGGCCGCAACAGGGGCCGGTCACTCCCCACCGCTACGAGCGTGGTCGACGGGCTGGGCGTCAGTCCACCCAGGAGCCTCGGCGCAGCACCCGGACCACCTTCAGGTCGGCGTCCAGCACCACCAGGTCGGCGCGGAGGCCCACCTGGAGGGCACCCACCTGGTCGCCCAGGCCGATGGCCCGTGCCGGGGTGGTGGCCACCATCCGAGCGGCGTCCGAGATCGGGATCCCGGCGTCCACGGCGTGCCGCAGGGCGGCGTCCATGGTCAGGGTGCTGCCGGCGATCGACCCGTCACGGGCCAGTCGCGCCACGCCGTCGGTCACGGTGACGGCCTGGCCGCCCAGCTCGTACTCGCCGTCTGCCATCCCCGCGGCGGCCATCGCGTCGGTGATCAGCGCGGCCCGGTCCGGGCCTGCGGTCGCGGTCGCGAAGGTCAACATGCCGTCGTGCAGGTGCACCCCGTCGGCGACCAGTTCGCAGATCACGGTGGGCTCATCAAGCAGGGCCACCACCGGGCCCGGTTCGCGGTGGTGCACGGGACGCATGCCGTTGAACAGGTGGGTGCCGACGCTGGCGCCGGCGGCGACCGCTGCGCGAGTCTGCTCGTACGTGGCGTCGGTGTGGCCGACCGCCGCCACCACCCGCTGCGCGGTGAGGAGCTTGATCGCCTCCAGTGCGCCGTCGCGTTCCGGGGCGAGGGTGACCATCCGCACCGCGCCCCGGCCCAGCTCGATCAGCTCGGCCAGCTCGTCGGTCGACGGGTCGCGCAGGTACTCCGGGTTCTGCGCGCCACACCGTGCTGAGGAGAGGTAGGGCCCTTCGAAGTGGACGCCCGCCAGCACACCCTCGTCGACCAGGGGAGCGAACGCCTCGGTGGCCGCGCGCATCAGCGGAAATGGCGAGCTGACCAGGCTCGCCAGCAGGGTGGTCGTGCCGTGCGCGAGGTGGAAGTCGGCCGCCGCCCGAGCCTCGGCGGCATCCCCCGTGGTGAAGGTGTGCCCACCACCGCCGTGGGTGTGCATGTCGACGAAGCCCGGCAGGATCCAGTGCCCGTCGCGGACCGAGGGATATTCGGCCACCGCGGTGATCCGATCCCCGTCCCACTCGACGCAGCCCTGTCGGATGACACCGGTCGGGGTCACCACGCGGCCGTTCACCCGTACGGTCATCGTTTCTCCTGGTGGTCACGGACGCGAACGGCGTCCAGGGCGAGCAGGGCGGCACCGAGGCAGCCGGCCTCGTCGCCGAGGGCAGCCGCGACCAGCCGCGGCTCCCGGTGGAAGGTCATCCGCTCGTGCAGCGCTGCCCGCAGGGGGGTCAGCAGCCGGTCGCCGGCCTGGGCCAGGCCGCCGCCGAGCACGATCGTCGCCACGTCGTACAGCGCCTGCCCGGTGGCAAGGCCGTCGGCGAGCGCCTCGACGGCCTCCTGCCAGACCTCGCCGGCGAGTGGCTCGCCGGCCGCGGCCCGCGCGGCCACCTCGGCGGCCGTCACCGGGGCGTCGGCTGTCGCACCGGCGAGTTCGGCGTAGCGGCGGCCGATCGCGGAGGCCGAAGCGATCGCCTCCAGGCAGCCGGGTCGACCGCAGCCGCAGCGCGGGCCGTCGGGTCGGACCAGGATGTGGCCGATCTCCCCGGCGGCGTCGTGGGCACCCACGGCGGCTCTGCCGTCGACGACGTGCGCGGCGGCGATGCCGGTGCCGATCGCCACGAACAGCACGTGCCCGGTGCCGCGCCCGGCGCCGAGCCGGGCCTCGGCGAGACCACCGACGCGCACGTCGTGGCCGAGCGTCGTCGGCAGGCCGAGTCGCCTGACCGCCAGGTCCCGCAGGGGTACGTCCCGGAAGCCCACGTTCGCCGACCAGACCGCGACTCCGCGTGCCTCGTCCACCACCCCGGGCACGGCGATGCCGACAGCGATCGGGGTGAGGCCGTCGGCGCGGGCCTTCTCGGCAAGCCCTTCGGCCACGTCCAGGATCGTGCCGACCACTGCCGTCGGGCCGCGGCTGGCGTTGGTGGGGTGCCGCTCGGTGCGTACCGTGACGCCGTCCGGCCTGACCAGGGCGCACTTCATGCCGGTGCCGCCCACGTCCAGCGCGACGACCACCTGGTCGGCGTCCACGGCGTCGCTCACTGGGCCAGCTCGGTTCGCGACTGCGGGGCTCGCAAACCCGGCTCACTCCTCGCGCTCACGCCAACACCACGGACCGGCTCAGGTGCCGGGGCGCGTCCGGGTCGAGACCCCGGCTGGTGGCGAGCGCGACAGCGAAGCGTTGCGCCAGGATCAGATCGGCCATCGGGTCGACCGGGGTGCGACCGGCGGACCAACTGCCCAGCACCGTGCGCCAACCGTGGGTGCGGCTGTGCACGAAGGCGGCGCCGGTGGCGGCCACGTCCTCGGGGAGACCCTCGGGCAGCTCGCCGAACGCCCAGACCAGCCGGCCGGGCGCGGCGACCGAGATGGGGCCGTGCCGGTAGTCCATCGCCGGGTACGCCTCGGCCCAGAAGGTGGCCGTCTCGCGACACTTCAGCGCTGCCTCCTGGGCCAACCCGACCGTCCACCCCCGACCGAGGAAGGTGACCTGCCCGATGGTGGCCGGGTCGATCGGCAGCGGGGAGCGCACGGCCACCTCGGCGTCGGCGGCGAGCGCGGTCACCGGGTCGCCCAGGTGGGCCCGGAGCAGGGCCAGGGCAGTGGTCGGGAAGCGGGTCTGCACCACCGACCGCTCGTCGGCGAAGGGCATGGCGACCGTGGCGGTGGCCAGGTCGACCGCCGGGGACGCCGGGTCGCCGACGATGACGGTGGTGGGTGTACGCCCGCGCAGCGCGGCGAGCAGGTCCAGCACCTCCGTCGTGCAGCCCGAGCGGGTGATCGCGATCAGCCGGTCGTACTGGCGGCCGGCGGGGAACTCGGATGCCTGGAACGCGTCGGTCTCGCCCTGGCCGGCCTGCTCGCGGCGGGCCGCGTACGCCATCGCCATGAACCACGACGTGCCGCAACCGACGACGGCGACCCGCTCACCGGGGCGCGGCAGGTCACCGCGTACGACGTCGGCCAGCTCGGCGGCCTCCCGCCAACAGTCGGGTTGGCTCGCGATCTCCGCGTCCACGTACGCCATGGGAAACTCCTCGCAGGGGCGGCCGGTGCGCAATACGGCTCGTTAGACCCGCATTTCGCGCGTTATTCTGCGCGAACGCGGGTGGCCGTGGCAACCGACCAGCCGATCGCGCAGGTCAGTCTTTTGCGCCAGCCTAGTTTCGCGCACTAGTGTGCACGCAATCAATCACCGTCCGTGCAGTTACTGGGAGGGCCTCCGCGGTGGACCGGTACGCCAGATGGAACGCCCTGCTCGAAATGCTGACCGACAACGGCCGGGTCAGCGTGGAGGCGGCAGCCGAGCGGCTCGACGTCTCCCAGGCCACCATCCGGCGTGACTTCGACCAGCTCGCCCAGCAGCAGATGATCACGAGGACCCGGGGCGGCGCGGTCGCCAACGGCGTCTCGTACGACCTGCCCCTGCGCTACAAGACGGCCAAGCACTCGGCGGAGAAGCAGCGCATCGGGGCTGCCGCCGCCGCGCTCGTCACGCCGGGCACGGTGGTCGGCCTGAACGGCGGCACCACCAGCACCGAGGTCGCGAGGGCGCTCGCCGTCCGGCCGGACCTCAACACCAGTGCCGAGGGCGCCCAGCTCACCGTGGTGACCAACGCGCTCAACATCGCCAACGAGCTGCTGGTCAGGTCCCGGATGAAGGTCGTGGTGGCCGGCGGGGTGGTGCGCCCGAAGTCGTTCGAACTCGTCGGCCCGCTGGGCGGGGCGCTGCTGCGTGAGGTCACCCTGGACGTCGCTTTGCTCGGCGTGGACGCGATCGACCCTCAGCTCGGTGCCGCAGCACACCACGAGGGTGAGGCGGCGATGAACAACCTGATGGTGGCCCGGGCCAAGCGCGTGGTCATCATCGCGGACTCGTCCAAACTGGGCGGGCACGCCTTCGCCCGGATCTGCCCGGTCGAACGGGTGGAGACGCTGGTGACCGACTCCGGTGCCGACCCGACGGTGGTGGAGGGGTTCCGCGCCGCCGGCGTACAGGTCATCTGCGCCTGAGCCGTCACGTTCCGTCGATGAAGTAGCCCGATCGGCGCGTCGATGCATACCGCGTATTGCGGGCGTCTGCATACCGCGTATGGTGTCGGCTGTCACGCCCACCCATCGGGGGAGGTGCAGCTTGCCAGCTGTCCTGGAGATCGAAGGTCTACGTAAGACGTACAAGAGTCGTCGACGCGGCACCCGCAACGCGCTCGACGGCTTCGACATGCGGGTCGACGCGGGGCAGGTGCACGGCTTCCTCGGCCCCAACGGATCCGGCAAGACGACCACTCTGCGTACTCTGCTCGGCCTGATCCGGCCCGACGGAGGGCGGATGTCACTGCTCGGGCACGAGGTGCCCGACGCGCTGCCCGCCGTCGCCGGCCAGGTCGGCGCGATCGTGGAGAGCCCGCAGTTCTTCCCGCACTTCTCGGCACGGGACACGCTGTCCCTGCTGGCCGGTGCCGGCGAGGTGCCGGCCACCCGGGTCGACGAGGTGCTGGAACTCGTCGGGCTGCGCGACCGGTCCGGTGAGCGGGTCAAGACGTACTCGTTGGGCATGAAGCAGCGGCTCGCCGTGGCCTCGGCCCTGCTGAAGAACCCGAAGCTGCTCATCCTCGACGAGCCGGCCAACGGCCTCGACCCGGGCGGCATCCGGGAGATGCGCACGCTGATGCGTACCCTTGCCGAATCCGGCATGACAGTGGTGCTGTCCAGCCACATCCTCGGCGAGATCCAGCTGATCTGCGACTCGGTCACCATCATCTCGCTGGGTCGGCGGGTCGCCTTCGGCCCGGTCGACGAGGTGCTCGCGCAGCACTCGTCCAGTGCGGTCCGGATCCGGCTGGAAGCGGTCAGCGACCTGCCGGCGGCCACCGAGGCGCTCACCCGGGCGGGGATCCAGGTCACCGGGCACCCCGACCACCTGATGCTCGCCGGCGTCGACAAGCCGGCATCGGTGACACGGCTGCTCGCCGAGCAGAACCTCTATGTCAGCGAGTTGGCGCCGATCGCCGTCGATCTGGAGAGCGTCTTCCTCGAACTGACCGCCACCGCGCCGGTCCCCGGTCAGCACCGGCAGGTCGACGAGTCCATGAAGGTCGGCGGGGCGGGTCAGCCCGGCCCCGCCGGAGGAGGGTGGGGCGCGTGAGCCTCTTTCGGACGGAGTTGCGCCGGCTCACCAAGCGGCGTTTCAGCCGGTACATGACACTGCTCGGTCTGCTGGTGCTGGCCGCGGTGGTGATCGGAGTCTTCTTCAGCAACCAGAAGCTCGGCGCCGAGCAGCTCGCGCGGGCCGAGCGTCAGGCCGACCAGCAGTACCAGGAGCAGGTGCGCTACATCGAGCAGGAGCGCGTCGCGTGCGAGCAGGCCAAGACGGCCGGCACGCCGAACGACGGCCGCTACCCGGACGACTGCTCGATGATCACGCCGCCGTCGCGGGACCAGATCGAGGCGCAGTGGTTCCTGCCCTCGACGTTCGACTTCCGGGAGACGTTCGACGAGACGCTGATCCCGTTCGCGGCGATCCTCGCCCTGGTCGGGTTCGTGATCGGCGCGTCCTTCGTCGGTGCCGAGTGGAGCACCGGCGGCATGATGAACCTGCTGCTCTGGCGACCCAAGCGGCTCACCGTGCTGCTCACCAAGCTGGCCGCGCTGCTGACCGGCATCCTGGCGGTGACGCTGCCCGCCGCGGTGCTCTGGTTCGCCGGGTTCTGGGCGGTCGCGTCCTTCCGAGGCAGCACCGAGAAGATGACCTCCGGTGCCTGGCAGTCGTTCATGCTGACCGGGCTGCGCGGCGTGGTGCTGGTGCTGGTCCTCACCACCATCGGCTTCGCCCTGGCGTCGCTGGGCCGGCACACCGCGATGGCACTCGGCGGTGTCGTGGCGTTGATGGTGGTCGGCCAGTTCGGCCTGGGCATCCTGCTGGCGATGGCGAACGTGCGCTGGGCCGAGGCATTCCTGCTGCCCACGTACGCGCTGGCCTGGATGACGAAGACCGTCACCCTCCAGGACTGGAACTCCTGCAACGCGACCTACTACGGAGAGTGCAAGCCGGACACTCTGGACATCACCTGGCAGCAGTCCTCCGTCCTGCTCTCGGTCGGGGTGGTGGTGATCCTCGGGGCGGCGCTCTGGGCGATGCGTCGCCGCGACATCTCCTGACCTGACCGAAGTGACGCGGCGCGGCCGGCCCGGCCGTCGGGGTTCCCGACGGTGCGGAGCGGCCGCGCCGCTTGCTGCGTCCCTGGTCGCCGCTGACTAGGCTGAGCGACATGTCCGCCGACGCCACCCCCGCCACTCCCGAGCCGTCCACCGACGCTCGTCCGGGTGACGCGGCGGCGCCGGCCGGGCCGATCATCCCGACTCCCCGGCCGGCGCCGTCCATCGAGACCACGGACGAGTCGGTGCTGTCCGCCGAGACCATCGACGAGCCTGCGCCGCCCGCTGATCCGCCGCCCGGGCTGACCGAGCGGGAGCGGGCCATCCTCGCCTTCGAACAGCAGTGGTGGCGGCACGCCGGCGCCAAGGAGCAGGCCGTCCGGGACACCTTCGGGATCTCCTCGACCCGTTACTACCAACTGCTCAACGGGTTGCTGGACAACCCGGCCGCGCTCGCCGCCGAGCCGCTGCTGATCGGCCGGCTGCGCCGCCTGCGCTCGTCGCGCGCCCGCAACCGGCGCCGCTGACCGCCTCGCTCCCTTCGCGCCCTGGCGTCTGATTCCTCGGTTTTCTCCCATTGCCGCCTCCGTCGCCGATCCTCGCGACCGGGCCGGACGGCAGAACCGCATGCCGGCTGACCAGGCGGGTAGGCGGGAGGCGTTCCGAGGTCGCCACGCGACCCCGGACTCAGGAAGGGAGCGGAGGATGACGGCTACGAACCAGAGCGGCAGAGCGCAGCAGGCTCGACAGGAGGCCTCCCGGGTCGGCCAGCAGGCCACCCAGGCCGGGGGTCAGGTCGCCCATGCCGCTGCCGAACAGGGCGGGCAGGTGGCCGCCGAGGCGCGGCACCAGGCCCGGCAGTTGACCGGCGAGGCCGGTGGGCAGCTTCGTGACCAGGCGCAGACGCAGCAGCGGCGAGCGGCTGAGGGACTTCGCGACCTGGGGCAGAACCTCAGCTCGATGGCCGAACGGGACGGCGATTCCGGACTGGCCGGTCAGGTGGTGCGCAAGGCCGCCGACGCCGCCCAGCAGGCCGCCGGGTGGCTCGACGAGCGCGAGCCCGGCGAGGTGCTCGATGATGTCCGCACGTACGCGCGGCGCCACCCGGGGACCTTCCTCGCGGGCGCGGCGGTGGCTGGATTGCTGGTCGGGCGGCTCACCCGTGGCCTGACGGCGTCGGCCTCCGGCAACGGTGGAACGGGCAGCGCAGCCGGCGGGCCGTCGCAACCGCAGGGCGCGCCGGCGGAGACTGGTCAGCCCTACGTGGGTACGGCACGGGCGCAGAACGTCTCGCCCGCCGGCCGACAGTCGTCCGACCTGCCGGGTGGGGTGGCCCCGTGAGCGCCCCCGAGAAGGAACGGACCCAGGCCTCGGTCGGCGAGCTGCTGGGCGATGTGACCCGGGACATGTCCACCCTGGTGCGCAAGGAGGTCGAGCTGGCCAAGGCCGAACTCCGCGAAGAGGTCAGCCAGGCCGGCAAGGCTGGCGGCATGTTCGGCGGCGCCGGGCTGGCCGGGTTCCTGGCGGTGCTCTTCGTGTCGTACGCCCTCTGGTGGGGGCTGTCCAACACGATGGACCAGGGGTGGGCGGCGTTGATCGTCGCGGTCCTCTGGGCCGCCGTTGCCGGTGGTCTCTTCATCAACGCCCGGACCCAGCTGAAGCGGGCGCGTGCGGTTCTGCCCCGGACGAAGCAGACTGCCCGGGAGTTGCCGGACGCCCTGCGGGGTCGGTGAACGAGTCGGGAGGAGACAGATCGTGTCCAGTGATCCGGATCGGATCCGGCGGGAGATCGAGACCACCCGCACCGAGTTGAGCTATGACGTCGACGCGCTGACTGACAAGGTCAACCCGCGTCGGATCGCCGGTGACCGTGCCGGGCAGGCCCGGGATGCGTTCACCCGAGCGAAGGAGAAGATGATGGGCAGCTCGAGTCACATGGGGCAGGAGACCGGCCAGCGTGTGTCCCACGCGGCTGGCTCGGTCCGCGACGAGACCCGTTCTCTCGGGCAGCAGTCCCGCGAGCGGGCTCAGGGCAACCCGATGGCCGCTGGCCTGGTCGCCTTCGGCGTCGGCCTGCTGGCTGCCTCGCTCATCCCGCCGAGCGGGCGCGAGCGGCAACTCGCCGGACGGGCCCGCGACATGGTCAGCGAGCACTCCGATCAGCTGCGTGAGCAGGCGAGTCAGGTCGGCCACCAGGTGCAGGACAACCTGCGGGAGCCCGCACAGCAGGCGGCACAGTCGGTGCGCGCCAGCGCCCAGCACGGGATGTCGGCGGTAGGCGACCAGGGCCGCTCGGCCGCCCGTCAGGTGCAGGGAGAGGCGCATGCGGCCGCCGACGACGTTCGGCAGCGCTGACCCGATGGGCGCGTCGGGGCCGGGGCGGGCGATGCGGGTTCACTCCGCGTCCGCGCCGGCCCCGGCCCGGCCGGTCAACGAGGACCTGGTCTTCCGGTTCGGTCCGCTGGTCGGCGTCCTGGACGGCGCGACAGTGCCGGACGGCTTCGACACCGGCTGCGTTCACGGGCCGGAGTGGTACGTCCGGCACCTGGCCGCCCGGATCGGTGTGGCGGAAGCGGTCCGCCCGGCGGCCCGGCTGACCAGCAACCTGGCCGCGGCCATCCTCGCCGTACGCGCCGACCACGGCGGGCAGTGCGACCTCGACCATCCGGGCACCCCGTCCAGCACGGTCTGCCTGCTGCGTGACTGCGGCGACCAGGTGGACTACCTGGTGCTCTGCGACAGTCCACTGGTCCTGGACACCGGCGGCCAGGTCAGCGTGGTGACCGACAACCGGCTGGACACGGCCATGGCGGAGCTGCGGGAGACGGTCGCGGCCGTGCCGGGTGGTGGGGCGGACCCGGTCACCCGGTTCCGGCACGCCGTGAGCGTCCAGCGGGAGCGGATGAACCGCACCCACGGCTACTGGGTAGCGGCGGCCGACCCCGACGCGGCCTTCCACGCGGTGACCGGGACCCTGCCACGGCACGGCCCGGCGGCGGTACGCCGGGCGGCGCTGCTCAGTGACGGCGCGTCCAGCGCGGTCGAGCAGTTCGGGTTGACCGACTGGGCCGGTCTGCTGGACCTGCTGAGCACCGACGGGCCGGGCGGGTTGATCGACCGGGTCCGGGCCGCCGAGCGCGACCACCCGGATCGGCTGCGCCGGCACAAGCCCACCGACGACGCCTCGGTGGTGTTCTGCGAGTTCGAGTAGGCGGATCAGAAATTTTCTACCCCGACGGGTGACAACGGAGCGTGAGGAGGAACACCCACGCCGCCCGACCGGCCGGTACGACTGACCGGACCGCCACTGGATGTCCAATGGGGTGGACTTCGACCATTGAGGCCGGCAGACTGCGGCACGTGGCGGGTGCGGTCCGGCTGGAGCCGGTGGACGAGCAGAACCTGGAGCCGTTGCTCTCCGTAGCGGCTGCCGAGGCCGAGCCGGATGACGTGATGCCTCCGGTCGAGGCGCCCGCAGGTTGGTCGCTCGCCCGCCGGGAGGCGTTCCGGGACTTTCACCGGGCCAGTTTCGGTGGCCTGGACGGCCCTACCGGTTCCCAGATGTACGCGATCCTCGTCGGCGGCGAGGTCATGGGCATGGTCCGGATGACTCGCTGTGACGAGCCCGGCACGGTGGAGACCGGCATGTGGCTCGGGCGCTCGGCCCGGGGCCAGGGGATCGGCGTCGTCGCCCTGCGCGAGCTGCTGAACGAGGCCGCGCGGGCCGGCATGCGGGCCGTCGTGGCGGAGACGACCCGGGACAATTTCGGCGCGGTCTCCGTACTCGAAAAATGCGGCGCGAAACTGCGCGAGGACGGCGGAAAGGTGCACGCCGAAATCTGCCTCGACTCGACGCCGCCCGCGCTCTGAGCGAGGCCGGTCGACGGTGACCCCGGTTGGTCGGCGGCGACCGCGGTGGGCCACCGCCGACCGTCTGAATCAGGCTGGCACGCGGACGATGTCGTAGTCGGTGCTCGGCGTCGACTCCACGTCGAACCGGCCGTTGACCACGTACAACGCTGAGCCGAGCAGGTCGCCGGTGGCCGGCGACCGCAGTTGCGAGCCGGTGATCTCCCGCTGGACCACCCCGGCGGTGTAGCCGGCGTTCATCCGGACCACGGCGATGACGTTGGTCAGGTTGCGGATCACATAGAGGGTGCGCCCCCGCAGCACCAGCCCGTCGGCCCGCTCCACCGAGTAGCCACCGAGGTCGACGACGCGGCTGCCGCCGGTGCGAGGGTCGACCCGCACGAGCTGACCGCTGAGCATCTGCGCGACCAGCAGATCCCCGTCCGGCAGCGCCACGATCCCGTTGTGGTAGACGTCCGGCGTCGCGGCCGGGCCGGTGAGCTGGAGGACCCGGAACGCGGTGGGGGCCGGCAGGCGACCACCCGGACCCAGCGGTACGACGTACAGGACCTGCCGGCCCGAGTCGGTGAAGTAGACCGCCCGGTCCGTGATCACCAGGTCGTTGACGTAGCTGCCCGGCTCATCGGTGAACTGGTAGTGGGCCAGCTTGGCGCCGGTGCCCGCGTCGTACACGCTGGCACCGCCTCCGGAGAAGTCGGCTGTCCAGAGTCGGCCCTGTGGGTCGAGCTTGAGGCCCGCCTTGTCGGTGCCCGGTGTGCCGGGGATCAGCACCGACCCGCGGCCGGTGCGTAAGTCGCCCCGCCACACCGCTCCGTCCAAAATAGATCCCACGTACACGGTCGTCCCGCGACCGATCGTCAGCCCTTCGGGGGTGAATCCGTTCGGCAGGGCGATCCGGGCCGGGAATGGCTTCGCCGGATGAGCGGTCGCCGGTGCACCAACCGTGACCAGGGTCGCCGCCGCCACCAGGGGGACGAGGAGGAGAGAGGACAACTTGCGCAAGGAACACCGCCTGACGTCGCAGTGGATGACTCCACTGAGGAAAATGACGTCCTAGGAACGCTCGGGGTGTTACGAAAGGTTGTCCTTCTCTGATCACTCCCGGTTGGCGGCGTACGCGGCCAACCAGGCGACCTGGGCCGGGTCGAGTGACGGGCGTACCCGCGCTCGCGCGACCGCGACGTGTTCGGCGGTCACCGTGGCGGCGGCGAGGGACTCACGCATCGCGGCCAGCGCCGCCTCCCGGACCAGCGCCGCGCAGTCCGCCGCGGAGAAGCCGGTCAGCTCGTCGCCGAGGGCGGCCAGGTCGACGTCCGGGGCCAGTGGCACCTGCCGGGACGCGGCCCGCAGGATCTCCGAGCGGGCCGGCCCGTCCGGCGGTGGCACGTAGACCAGCCGTCCCAACCGGCCTGGTCGCAGCAGCGCCGGGTCGACCAGGTCCGGCCGGTTCGTCGCGCCGACCACCACCACGTTGCGCAGCGTCTCCACCCCGTCCAGTTCGGTGAGCAGCGCGGCGACCACCCGGTCCGTGGTGCCACCGTCGGTGGCCTGGCCGCGTACCGGGGCCAGCGCGTCCACCTCGTCCAGGAAGATCAGGGTGGGAGCTGCCTCGCGAGCACGGCGGAACAGCTCCCGGACCGCGCGCTCGCTCTCGCCGACCCACTTGGAGAGCAGTTCCGCGCCCTTCACCGACAGCACGTTGGCCCGCCCCGACCCGGCCAGCGCGGTCACCAGATAGGTCTTGCCGCAGCCCGGCGGCCCGTAGAGCAGCACGCCGCGTGGCGGCTGCACCCCGAGCCGGGCGAACGTGTCCGGGTAGGTCAACGGCCACAGCACCGACTCGGTCAAGGTCTGCTTGACCTCGTCCAGGCCACCCACGTCGTCGAGGGTCACCGAGGCCAGATCCAGTGTGGACGCGGCCATCGTGGTCGGCCGGACCACCTCCAGTGCAGCCCTGAAGTCGGCCATCGACACCGTGGGCGTCTCGGCGGACTTCTGCCGCAGCGCCGCGCGTACCCCGGCCTCCCGGACCAGCGCGGCCAGGTCCGCCGCGACGAACCCGGGGGTACGCGCGGCCACCTCGTCCAGCCGGACGTCGTCGGCCAACGGCACCTGCCGGGTGAGCACCGTGAGTTGTTCGCGGCGCAGCGCCTGATCGGGGAGCGGGATGCTGATCCGCAGCGACAGCAGGTCAGGCGCACGCAGTGCGGGATCGGCCGCCTCCGGTCGGCTGGTGGTGCAGACCACGGCGACGCCGGCTCGAATGCACTCGGCGAGCACCTGGCGGAACACCGTCGCCACCGGGCCGGGACTCTCCGCCGGCGCGAGCGCCTCGACGTCGCTGACCAGCAGCACCGCCGGCCCGCCGTCCCGGGCCTTCGCCGCCGCGCCGCGCAACCGGTCGGCTGCGGCCTGGTTGGTCAACGCGGCCACCTCGGGCGCCCAGAGCGGATGGACGCGGGCACCGACCCGGGCGGCAACGGCGTGGACGAGCGCCGACTTTCCCGAGCCTGCCGGGCCGACGAGCAGCACGCCCAACGAGATGGTGGTGCCCAGCCGGCCCAGCACCTCCCGGTGGTGGAAACCGAGGTCGAGCAGTTCGGTCAGCTCCTCGGCCTGGGCCCGCAGCCCGGGCAGCTCGTCCACGTCCGGCGCGTCGTCCGGCACGTCGGCCGCCGGCGTCGCGTCGGTCGCCCCGCGCGGCCGGCCCGGCGCGGTGTCGACCGGGGTGGGCCCGCCGTGGGTGGTCGCGCCATGCTCCCAGGCGATCACCGTGTTCATGGTGACCAGAGCGCCGGCCGAAGGTTCGATCGCGACCACGGTGAGCAGGGTGCTGGTCCAGGCGAAGCCGACCGTGTTGGCCAGGCTGCGTCGAGCCGCCTCGACCAGGCTGCGCACCGACGCGTCCGGCAGCACGTCCTGCGGCAGCAGCGAGACGTCGTCGCCCGCGGTGAGCACCTTGCCCAGCAGGGCGAGCCGGAGCATCTCCGGGCTGACCGCCGCGACCACCTCCACCGGGCCGGCCAGGACGACCCGGCCCGCCGGGGTCAGCGGCACCGGAGTGAGGAGCACCTGACCGCCGTCGCGCAGGCCCAGGTTGCCCAGGATCAGGTCGTCGGCGTACAGCAGGGCGCTGCTCGCGCCCGGCGCAGCCGCCGCCACGATCCCGGCTGTTTCCCGGCGGCCGACAAGCCGGACCGGGTCGCCGGGGCGCAGCCCCAGCGCGGTCAGCGCCTCCGGGTGCAGCCGGACGATGCCCCGTCGGGCGTCCAGCGCGGCCGGCCGAAGGCTCGCCGTCAAGGTCAGGTCGGGTTGCGCCACTGCCCGACCGTAGCCGCCGACAGCCAGCCTTGCCGGTCAGCGCCGCGGATCCAGCTCGTCCAACAGCGACGGGTCCCGTCGGATCAGCTCGGCCAGCCGGGCCGCCGGGTCCGGGGCCAACCCGTTCGGGCCGGGTGCCCAGCCGGGAACGGTCCGGCCGGACAGCGGCCAGGTCGGTGGAGGTGTCACCGGTGTCACCGGTGTCACCGGTGTCACCGGCGGTGCCGCCGGGGGCACCGGCCCGACCGTGACGTCCGGCCCGTCCCAGGAAACCCGCAACGGGTACGTCCGCCCGGCGTGCTCCACGTGCACGGTCACCGCCAGCCCCGGGTGGGCGCCGACGATCTGACGCACCGCCTCGGCCACCTCCTCGACCGGCCCCCAACCGGTCACGTCGGCCGACGGGTCCGCCCCCGCGTGGCGGGGACCGTGGCCGCCCGGCACCGCATCGCGCTCGTCGCCGCGCGCGAGCTCGGGCTGACCCGAGGACGGTGTGGTGTCGGCACGGTCGTTGACCCGTCGGCGTAGTGCCTCCTCGCGCCGGGCCAGTCGGGCCAGCGTCTCGTCCAGGTCACCCCTCACCACAGACCTCCTTCCCGCCACGGCCGGAGCCGGTCAGCTCAGGCCCTCCGGTCCCGCGTAGCCCTGTCCAGCGCACGGTCCAGGACGACCAGCAGGGCGTCCCGCACCGAGAGCCGGTCCCGGGCGTCGAACTGCACCAGGGGAACGTGGTCGCCGATGGCCAGCGCCCAGCGGATCTCGCCGAGTTCCAGGGCCAGCCGCCCGTCGAAGGCGTTGACCCCGACGACGAACGGCAACCCGGCCCGCTCGAAGAAGTCGATCGCAGGGAAGCAGTCGTCCAGCCGGGCGCTGTCCACCACCACCAGGGCGCCGAGCGCACCCCGGGCGAGGTCGTCCCACATGAAGCCGAAACGGGACTGCCCCGGCGTGCCGAACAGGTAGAGCTTGAGGCTGCGGTCGATGGTCACGCAGCCGAAGTCCATGGCCACCGTGGTGGTGGTCTTGGATGACCGGGCGCCCGGATCGTCCACGCCGATCCCGGCGGTGGTCATCTCGGCCTCGGTGGTCAGGGGCGCGATCTCCGAGATCGCGCCCACTGTGGTCGTCTTGCCCACCCCGAAGCCGCCGGCAACCAGGATCTTGACCGGGACCGGCGGCGCGGCGGGTCTTCCGACCGGCGGCGATGACGCCCGCGTAGCGGACGGAGGCTGGTACGGCGGCGGCGGAGCGCTCGACGGCGGCCCGGCCCGCCCGACGATCGGCCCGGTGCCCGATGACATGCCGTACCGGGCGGCGGCGCTGTTCGCGGCGACCCCGCCGAGCGGGGCGACCGGCCATTCAGGAGATCGCACGGAGTCCATCAATCACTCGCAGGATGAGGTTGGGGTCGAGAGCGTCGTCGGTGTCGGTGACGTGCACGTCCAGGTGCCCGGCCGCCCGGAGGTCACCGACCAGGACCCGCGTCACCCCGAAGTGCAGCCGGGTGCGGGCCGAGATCTCGGCCACCGAGATCGGCTCGGCGCAGAGCGCGATGATCGCCTGGATCTCCGGTGCCATCAGGACCCCGGGAGGGCTGCTCCACCAGCCGCTGTCCGGGCGGACCGTCACCTGCGTCTCCAGCCCGATCGCCGGATCGGCACCCGCCACCCGCCCTGAGGTGAGCACGAATGGACGGGGACCGGCCGGCCCACCGCCACCCTCCTCCGGCTCGGGCAGCGCCGGTGCCGCCACGCTCTCCCCGGTCGGGGAGAACGCGCGCAGGTACGGGCGGATCCGGACCCGGGGGTCCGGGTCCGGATCCTCGCCGGCGACCTCGGGGGTCATTGTTGGACGGCGTTCTTCAACTCGACGATCAACCGCGGGGTCAGGGCGCCACCGGCCCGCCCGGCGAAGAGCGTCATCTCGTACGCGACGGTGCCCAGGTTGGCCGACCGGTCCGCGACGACCCCGAGCACGGAACCGCTGCTGATCGCGCTGATCAGCAGATAGCCGTCGGCCATGTCGACGATCACCCGGTTCAGGCCGCCGAGCGCGTACCAACTGGCCGCCCCACCGGCGAGGCTGGTCATTCCGGAGACCACGGCGGCCAACCGCTCGGCGTTGGACCGATCCTTGATCGCCGACATGGCCATCAGCAGGCCGTCCGAGGAGACCGCGATCGCCTCCAGGACCCCGGCGGTGCTGGAGGTGAAGGAGTCCAGCAGCCAGTTGAACGTGCGAGCCTCCGGGCTGAGGTCCCCGATGGCGCCGGTCGGGCTCTGGTCGACGTTGTCGTGCAGGAAGGGGCTGGTCACCGTGATGATCCCTCTTCGTTCCGGTGGTCTGGGCTGACTTCGCGGAGAGCGCGGGCGACGCCCTCCTCGAACTCGCTGATCTGATCTCGGACCTCGGCCGGGTCACCGAGGTGCGTACTGGGCGGCTGGCAGGCCGGGATGGCGGTCAGGTTCGCCCCCGGCACCCGCCGGCTCAGCCGGCCCCGACCCGGTGTGCCATCCGACGGTCCCGCGTTGTCCGTCACCGTCGGGCCGGCGCCGCCCGGTGTGCTCGGCAGGTCGACGGTCACACTCGGGTCCGCCATGGTCGACCGGACACCGGATGCGGCCTCGGCCCGGCGTACCCCGGCCTGGAACGCCTCGACCAGGGCGCGGGCGGCGGCGGGGTCCGCGGCAGTGGCGTCCACCGGCCGGGTCGGCGCGGCGGTGGCGTGCAGGCTGGCCCCGGGCACCCGCTGCCGGACCCGCGGTCCGGCCGGCGTGCCCGACGGCTCCGGCGCCTGGGGTGCGGGAGCGACCTGCTCCGTCTGGCCGGGGCCGAACGCGTTCCAGGACGGGCCGGCCTCCAGGCTGCGGGTGGCTCGGCTGAGCAGGTCCGAGTCGAAGCGGGCCGGCGCGGCGACGGCCGCCGCGAGGGACCGCGTGTCGTGGTCGTCGACCGCCGGGGTGGCCGTACGTCGGTCCCGTGCCGGCACGGCGGCCCGGGCCACGGCGGCCCCGGCCCGGTCGGCGCGGCGCAGCACCAGTGACGCCGACGGGATCTCCAGGTGTGCGGTCACCCCACCGCCGCCGGTGGCGGTCAGGCCCACCTCCCAGCCGTGGCGACGGGCAAGCCGGCCCACCACGAACAGGCCCAGCACCTCGGTCGGTGCCAGGTCGAGCCGTTCCCGGCGGGTGAGCCGGGCGTTCTCCTCGGCCAGCCGTTGCTCGCCCATGCCGATGCCGTGGTCCACCACGGTGATCCGGGCGCCGAGGCCGGACGCCTCGGCGGCAACCAGCACCCGGGTGTGCGGCGGGGAGAAGACTGTGGCGTTCTCCATCAGCTCGGCCAGCGCCAGGATGAGGTCACCGACCACCGCCGGCGCGGCCGAGATGCCCGCCGGCACCCGCACCTCCACCCGGGTGTAGTCCTCGATCTCGCCCAGCGCCAACCGGACGACGTCGGCCAGCGGCACCGGCGCGGTGTGCGCGTCGGCCCCGGCCGCGCCGGAGAGCACCACCAGGCTGCCGGCGTTGCGCCGCAGCCGGCTGGAGATGTGGTCGAGGCGGTACAGGTGCTCCAGTCGGCCCGGGTCGGCCTCCTGCTGCTCCAGCCGGTCGATGAGGGCGATCTGCCGGCCCACCAGGTTCTGGGTGCGCCGCCCGACGTGACCGAACATCTGCGCCACGTTGCGTCGGCCGGCGACCTGCCGCTCGACCAGCCGCGCGGCGGTGGTCTGCACCCGGTCGAAGGCCCGCGCCAGGTCGCCGATCTCGTCGTTGGCCCGGACGTCCACCGGCTCCAGCCGGACCGCTTGTGGGCTCTCCGTCTCGTCGTCGGTGACCCGGACCAGCTCGGCCTCGGCGACCCGGGCGACGCGGTCGGCCGAGCGGGTGAGGCGGGTCAGCGGTCGGGCCACCGTCCGTGCGACCGCCGCACTGAGCATCACCACCAGCATCAGGATCAGCACCGTCGCGGCACCGACCAGGTACGCGGCGGTCAGCGCCCGGCGCTGCTCGGCGGTCACCTCGGTGAGCACGTCGGCGACCAGTTTCTTCTCGACGAACTGGCCGAGTCGGATCATCGTGCGGACGGCCGGGAAGAGCGCCTCGATCGGCACGTCGCGGACCGCGCCGGCCGGGTCCCGGGCGCTGGTGACCAGGAAGTCGGGGCTGGTACGCGCGGCCACCGCCGCGTCGTTGAGCTGGGCCACCGCGAGCTGCTCGGGCGTGATCAGGGCGCGGAAGCGCCGACTGTCGACCTGGAGCGCGGCGATGCACGCCACGTAGGCGGCGCTGGTGTCCGGGCTGCCGATGACCTTGACGAGCACGCTCAGGGTGGCGCAGGCGCCCAGGCCCTCGTCGGCGCGGAGCAGCCCGTCGAGGGCGAGCACCTGACGGCCCGCCTGCGTCTCGGTGTCCACACCGAACGCCAGCCGCAGCGAGTCGATCATGCCCACGTTGACCGGGCCGAACGCGTTCATCACCTGCCCGGGGTTCGCGGCCCGGGCCAGCACTGCCGTGCGCAGGTCGCTGAGGCTGGACACACCGTCCAGGGCACGGTCGACGCGGTCGGTCAGCGCGTCACTCCCGTCGGCCCGCAGGTCGGCCACCCGGTCGTCCACGTCGGCGGACTTGCGGATCAGCTCACTCCGGTCGACCCGGCCGAGCAGGAAACCGACGGAGAGGATGCGTTCCTGCTGGAGGTCCTGGACCAGGCTGCCGACGCGACTGGCGAGTCGTACCCGGTCGGCGGTGTCGCCGGCCCGCTGTGCCGCGGCCACCCGGTCGAGCATCACGGGCACGGCCAGGCCGACCATGCTGAGCAGTGGGATCACCACGAGCAGCGCGAGCTTGCCGCGGATGCGGAGCCTACCGAGCAGCATCGAATGCCCCCCACTGCGCGGTCTCCGGGGCCCGGAGCGCGCCGGTCGGTTGCAGCTCTCGCGGTTCGGAGGCGGCCGGTTGCCAGGGGTCTGCCCGGGACGGGGTGTCGGGGGCTTCCGTGTGGGTCGTGGCCAGGGCGGCCCGGCGTCGGGCCCGGCGACCCGCACCGATCAGCAGTGCGGCGAGCCAGCCCAGCAACAGCACGGCGACGACCCCTGAGGCGATGGTCAGCCAGCGGTCCCGGTCCAGCCCGTCGAGGCGCTCGACCAGCAGGGCGTCCAGTTCGGCGAGGATGACCGGCTGAAGTTGGCGCGCCGCGCGGTGCGTGTTGAGCCCGGCGGCAGCCAACTGACCCTGGTCCACGCCTCCGCGGCCGGGGGTGGAGAACGCGGCCAGCGCCTCCACCGAGCGCTGGTAGGTGTCGAGCGGGGTCAGCACGTTCGCGCCGAGATCGGTGCTCTCCGAGCCGTCCACGGCGGAGCGCAGGTTGTCCACGACGTCGTTGGCCGGCGCCAGGGCGGTCACCCGCAGGCCGGTCAGCTCCATCAGGCCACGGGGTTGCTCGGCGGCGGGGCGGCGGGAGATCAGAGTGCCCAGGTCGGCGAGCCGGCCGGCGGCCACCACCGCCTCGGGCAGCTCCTCGCCGACGCTGTCCTGAAGGAAGAACGAGTCCACTGCGGGGTCGCGTACGAGTCCGGAGCTTTCCCGGACCTTGCGGTGCAGGGCCAGCAGCAGGTCGGCAGCCTCGCCGTACGCGGTGTAGGCGGACTCCGGGTCGGCGGGGCTGCGGCCGCGCAGTGCTTCCAGCTTGGCGCGTACCCCGGCCCAGCGCTCCTGGCTGAGTAGCTCGACGCCGATGCGGGCGTCCACGGCGGCGGCCTTCTCGACCGCCTGGTCCAACGCCTCCCGGGCGACGGGGCGACCGTTGACCGCGGCCGACTGGGCCTCGACCAGGGCGTCGGTGACCCCGGCCAGGGCACCGAGGTACTGCACGCCGAGTCGTTCGCGGGCGGCCAGGGTCCGGTCGTCGCTGGTCTGCTGCCAGGCAGACGTGACGAGCAGACCCACGGGCGCCAGTAGTGCCCCGACGAGCAGCAGCGGCAGCAGTCGGCCCAGCGTGGACGGCCGTCGACGGGCCCGCGGCGCGGGGACTGTCATGTGTGTCTCCTCCGGCGGGGAAGCGCGAATTGGCGCGGTCTCGGGTCAGCCGAAAAGTCCCGTGCACCGGACCGGAAAACTAATCGAACCGCCTACCAGTCAGACCTCAGTCGGCGAGTCAGGTTCGCGTCAGTTCGAGCAATGTCAGCATTTGTCCGCGCCTCCAGCCCACTTTGTTTCGTCGATGGGTGTGACATGGAGGGATCGAGGTGGATATCCGTCAAAGATCGGAATTCACGGAATCCGAAGTCAACTCACTGTGCCGCGTCCGACGTTGCGCGCTCGCACCCATCTCGACACCGATCGGGGCAACCGGACGGACGTACGGCGGATCTCAGCCAACGCTCAGGCTGCGGGCCGTACCGTGTGCCGCATGACATCGCCGTCGCCGGCCGCGTGGTTCCGGCGTGCCCTGCCCACCCGCCGTCGCGCGATCGTCGCAGCGGCGGTCGTCGTGCTGCTGGCCGCCGCCGTGACCTGGGCGGTGTGGCCGCAGGGGCCGGGCGTACGCACCGAAAGCGCGATGCTCACCGTCCGCTCCGGACCGTCCGGCGACCAGCCGGTGGACCTGGACACGACCTTCTACCTGCCCGACGACGCGTCGTCCGGGCGGAAGGTGCCGGCGGTGCTGTTGGCACACGGGTTCGGCGGCACGAAGGAGTCGGTGCGCTCCGACGCGGAGGAGTTCGCCGGGCGCGGCTATGCGGTGCTCACCTGGACGGCCCGGGGCTTCGGCCGCAGCGGCGGTGAGATCCACCTGGACAGCCCGGACCACGAGGTGCGCGACGCCCAGCGGCTGCTGGACTGGTTGGCGGCTCGGCCGGAGGTGCGCACCAACGCCGCCGGTGACCCGCAGGTCGGTGTGGTCGGCGGCTCGTACGGCGGCGGGTTGGCACTGCTGCTGGCCGCCCAGGACAGTCGGGTCGACGCGATCGTCCCCATGATCACCTGGAACGACCTGTCGCGCGCCTTCCTGCCGGAGAGCACCGGCGGAGCGCCGACCGAGGGCGTGTTCAAGAAGGGCTGGGCCGGTCTGTTCTTCGGTGGCGGCGGCAACGTGGGTTCCGGGCCGGCCGGACTGTCCGGTGCGACCGCTGCCCAGCCGCAGGGAGCCCCGGAGTCGGCCGGTCCGCCCAGCCCCGGGCCGGGCGCTGGCCCGGGCACCGGTCCCGGTGGCGCCCCGGCCGGTGCCGCCGACCCGTCCTGCGGCCGGTTCGCCGCCGACGTGTGCGCCGCGTACCTGCGGATCGCCACCACCGGTCAGGCCGACCAGGCCGCCGTGGACCTGCTGCGCCGATCCAGCCCGGCGGGTGTCCTGGACCGGATCAAGGCGCCCACCCTGCTGGTGCAGGGTGAGGCGGACACCCTCTTCCCGCTCGCTGAGGCGGACGCCAACGCGCGCGGCATCGCCGCCGCCGGCACCCCGGTGCGGGT
The DNA here is from genome assembly GCF_018070245.1 of Micromonospora sp. M61. Taxonomy (NCBI): domain Bacteria; kingdom Bacillati; phylum Actinomycetota; class Actinomycetes; order Micromonosporales; family Micromonosporaceae; genus Micromonospora; species Micromonospora sp. M61. The sequence continues at coordinate 51,259 of NZ_JAGPYA010000048.1, forward strand.
CGCCTGGTTCACCGGCGGGCACGACGGTGGCAGTGGACCCCGCTCGGACGAAGACCGGGTGAAGTTCCTTACCGTCCAGTGGCTCGACCACTACGTCAAGGGCGAGGGCGACGCACCCGGCGACGACTTCACCTGGTCGCGGATCGCCGGCTTCGACGCGCTCGACAGGGGGCTCGTCGCCACCGGCTTCCGCCGCGCCGACTACCCGGGCCTGACCGGCAACGCCCGCCGGGAGATCCCGGTCGCCGGCCCGGCCCAGCCGATCGCCAACCCGCCCAACGGCAACCCGGCCGCGATCTCCTCGATCCCGTTCGCCGGCGGGCTCGCCTCGCTGCTGGACGGCGTGGCCGGTGACGTGCCCGGCCAGCACGCCCGGTTCGAGTCGACGCCGCTGACCGAGGCGGTGGACGTTGCCGGTGCGCCGACCGTCACCGTGCGGGCCGCGTCGCCCACCGGCGAGGCGGTGCTGTTCGTCAAGCTCTACGACGTCGACCCGGACGGCGCGGCCACCCTGCCGAACGGGCTGGTCGCCCCGATCCGGCTCACCGGCCTGCCGCAGCAGGTGCAGGACGCCCGCCCGGTCACCGTGACGCTGCCCGGGATCGTCCGACGGGTGGAGGCCGGCCACCGGCTGCGCCTCGTCGTGGCCACCTCCGACCAGGCGTACACCACGCCCGCCCAGCCCACCGTCTACACGGTGGCGGTGGACGGCGCTGTCACCCTGCCCACGGTCAGCGGCGAGCCGATCCCCACCGCCGCGACGCTCTGGCGCTGGGTGCTCGCCGGCCTGCTCGCCGCCATCGCGGTCGGGCTCGTCGTGGTCGTCGCCGTGGTCCGCCGCCGGCACCGCCGCCAGGACCGCTCGGTGCACCCGGAGTACGCGGACACCCCGCTGGCCGTGCGCGCACTGCGCAAGGAGTACGCGGACGGCTTCGTCGCGGTGTCGAACGTGGACTTCGAGGTGCACCCGGGTCAGGTGGTGGGTCTGCTCGGGCCGAACGGCGCCGGCAAGACCACCACCCTGCGGGTGCTGATGGGGCTGACCCAGCCGACCGCCGGGGAGATCTACGTCTTCGGTCGCCGGTTGGTGCCCGGCTCGCCGGTGCTGTCCCGGATCGGCGCGCTGGTGGAGGGCCCCGGCTTCCTGCCGCACCTGTCGGGTCTGGACAACCTCAAGGCGTACTGGCGGGCCACCGGACGGCCGTGGGAGGACGCGCAGTTCGACGCGGCGCTGGAGATCGCAGGGCTGGGCGACTCGGTGCACCGGAAGATCAAGAACTACAGCCACGGGATGCGTCAGCGCCTCGCCATCGCCCAGGCCATGCTCGGTCTTCCCGAGCTGCTGGTGTTGGACGAGCCGACCGACGGGCTCGACCCGCCGCAGATCGCCGAGATGCGCCGGGTGCTCCAGCGCTACGCCACGGACGGGCGCGCGGTGCTGGTCTCCAGCCACCTGCTGGCCGAGGTGGAGCAGACCTGCACGCACGCGGTGGTGGTCAACAAGGGCCGGATCGTGGCGTCCGGGCCGGTGGAGGAGATCGTGGGCGAGTCGCCGAGCGTGCTGTTCGACGTCACCGACCCGGTGGCGGCGCGCGCGGTGCTGGACCGGCTGCACGGGGTCCGGGTCCTGCCGGAGAGCGACGGCCAGTTGGTGGTCGACACCAACGGCACGGCCCGCAGCGAGGTGGTGGCCGAGCTGGTGCGCGCCGGCATCGGAGTGGACCGGGTGGTGCCCCGGCGGCGCCTGGAGGACGCGTTCCTCGCCCTGGTGGGCGAGAACTCTCGGGGAAGCGGTGACCGGTGATGGCAGGCTCTTCCGTCGAGACACCGCTGGGCGTGACCGACCCGGCCGGTGCGGCCCGCGGTTACCGGCCGTCGGCCACCATGCCCTTCGCGGCGGAGTTCCGGCGGCAGGCGTCCCGGCGGCGCACCCAGCTGGCGCTCGGGTTCATGGTGCTGCTGCCGCTGATCATCCTGATCGCCTTCCAGTTCGACTCGGGCGACGACGACAACGGTCGCAACGAGTTCTCCAGCCTGGTCGAGCTGGCCACCTCGGGTGGCCTCAACTTCACCCTGTTCTCGATCTTCGTCTCGGCGTCGTTCCTGCTGGTGGTGGTGGTCGCGCTGTTCTGCGGCGACACGGTCGCCAGTGAGGCGAGCTGGGGCAGCCTGCGTTACCTGCTGGCGATCCCGGTGCCCCGGGCCAGGTTGCTGACGGTGAAGCTGGTGGTCGCGCTCGCGTACTCGGGGCTGGCCCTGATCCTGCTGGCCGGCACCGCGCTGCTGGCGGGGACCCTGCGCTACGGCTGGTCGCCGCTGCGCAGCACTGTCGCCGCCGAGCTGGAACCCACCGAGGGGCTGCTCCGGTTACTGGCGGTGCTCGGCTATCTGGCGGTCGTACTCCTGGTGGTGGCCGGGCTGGCGTTCCTGCTGTCGGTGACCACGGACGCCGCGTTGGGCGCGGTGGGTGGTGCGGTGCTGCTGTGGATCCTGTCCAGCATCCTGGACCAGATCACCGCCTTGGGCGCGGTGCGCGACTTCCTGCCCACCCACTTCAGCACCGCCTGGCTGGGGTTGCTCTCGACCCCGGTGCAGACCGACGACGTGGTACGCGGCTGCATCTCGGCGATCAGCTACGCGACGCTGTTCTGGGGGTTGGCGTTCTGGCGCTTCACCCGCAAGGACATCACCAGCTGACGGGCCGGGGTCACAGCCGACTGTCGGGTGGACTCACCGACGACGGCACCGCGCTCGGTGCCGGCGGCGGGGCCGGCCGGGACGGCACCGGCGCGGACGGGTCGGCCTTCTTCCAGGCGCTGACGCCGATCCGGCCGGTGTTGCCCAGGTCGACCGGCCCGTCCGGGTCGACCTCGTGGGGCGGTTGGCCGGCCGCGGGGGCCACCGTCAGGAACTCTCCGTTGGTGGCCACCACTGTCGAGTCGGTGACCAGGTTGCGCCAGAGCACCACGGCGGTGGCCCGCTCGTCGGGGGCGAGAGCGACCTTCCGGGGCGGCTGGTCGAAGCCCGAGGTGATCTCCTTGGCGCCGTTGACCACGCGCAGCATGATCGGCTCGCGCTGCTCGTCGTAGACGTGCAGCACCGGGTAGCCGTTGAGCTGGTAGGGGCGGTCGCCGCAGTTGACCAGCTCCAGGCCGAGGGCGCGAAGCCCCATCGCGGCGTCCGACCCGGTCGACCGGATCCGGACGCCGGACGCCGGGCACTCGGCCAGCGGGTCGGTGCTCGCGGACGGGCTCGCCGACACACCGGGTGCGGCCGGCGGCGGGCTCGGGGGATCCCCGGACTGGCCGCGATGATCGCCGGGTACGCAGGCGCCGAGCGCCAGCGCTGACGCGAACACCGCGAGCGACCGGCCGGCCCGTCGTGCTGCCATCTTCCGGGAGATCATCCACCGATCCTCGCGCACGGAGGCGTCCCGCCGCTGCCCACCCCTGCCCACGGCTGCTCACCCCGCCCACCCCTGCCTAGCCGGCCCATCTGCCCATCCCCGGCCCACCTGCGGGCGCTTGATCGACTCGGTTTCGTTGAATCCGGGCCCGTGCTCAGCCGGTGGAAGCAATCTGGCTGGTCAGCAGCTCGGCGAAGACTTCTTTGGGTTTCTTGTAGCCGAGGATACGGCGGGGTCGGTTGTTGAGTCGGTCGGCGATGGCGTTGAGGTGGTC
>NZ_JAGPYA010000049.1:0-54074 GCF_018070245.1 Micromonospora sp. M61
CTACACCTCTGGGCCTGCCACGGCGGCGCACGGCCGACCTGGCAGACGATGCGCGATGCGGCGCTAGTTGCGCGTGCTCCACTGCTGGTTGGCGCCGCCGTGGCAGGCCCAGAGGTGTAGTTGCGTCCCATTGGCCGTGCCGGAACCGACGGCGTCGAGGCAGAGCCCTGACTGGACGCCGGTGATGGTGCCGTTGGAGTTCACGTTCCACTGCTGGTTCGGTTGACCGTTGCAGTCCCAGATGAGGACAGCGGTGCCGTTGCTGCTGCCTGCCCCGCTGGCATCCAGGCACTTGTTGCCGTAGACGGTCAGGGTGCGGTTGGCGGTATGGGTCCAGCGCTGGTTGGTGCCACCGTGACAGTCCCAGAGTTGCGGACGGGCGCCGTTGCTGGTGCTGGAGTTGGGTATGTCGATGCATCGACCGGACTGGCTACCCGCGATCAGCACGTTCTGCTGGCCCGGCGGCGGGGTCGATGGTGGCGGAGTGGTGGGCGGCACGGTGGAGCCGAACTGGGTGAAGAACCGCCACACCTCCTGCTTGACCCAGCTCCGCGCGCCGCTCTCACAGCCGGCGCACCCGTCCACCGGACCTTGCTGGTGGCCGCCGTCGAACGCGGCCCAGACCACCGGGTATCCGGCCTGGCAGGAGTATGCGGTGGTGATGTGGGTCCGGCTGCCCGCCGCTGGTTCGGGCGGGTTCTGCGCGGCGCAACCGTTGTTGCGGACGAACCTGTCGCGCAGCGACCGCCCGCTCGGGATGTTGTCGTTGATGCCGTGAATCCCCAGGTACGCCACCGGCTGGGTGCCGCCGCTGCATCCGCTGATCGCCCCCGGGGCCGCGATTGCCGCGACCGCGCGGAACACTGTCGGTCGGGAACACGCCAACGAGTAGCTCATCGCGCCGCCGTAGCTGAACCCGACCGAGAAACGTTGCGTGGTGTCGACGCAGAGAGCGTTCTCGATGACGCGGATCATGTCGTCGGTGAAGGTCACGTCCTCGCCGTTGGAGTTGCCCCAGCCGTTGTTGAGGCCCTGCGGGGCGACGAAGATGGTGCTGTTGTTCGCCTGGGAGAGCATGCCGTAGTAGGCCCAGGCGGCTCCGTCGGTTCCACCCGACGCAACCTGGTTGGCGGTGCCGCCAAGCCAGTGGAACCCGAAGGCCAGCCGGTGGGCATAGGTGTTGTCGTAGCTGTCGGGCAGCCGAAGGATGAAGCTGCGGCTCTTCCCGCTGCTCTGGATGGTGTGGGTGCCGCTGTTCAGTCCGGGCGCCTTGCCGCACCCGGCGGTCGCTGCGGCGGCTGCGACATTCGCGGCGGACGCAGTGGTGCTCAAGCCACCGGCCAGCGCCGCCGCGCCCACGGCCACGACGACTGTCGCCGTCGCAAGAAAACCAAGAATGGGTCTGCGTTTTGTCATGATGGGGCTCCTGCCACTCGGCACGAAATGGTTGGACGAGGTCCTCGGCACCCGGCCGGCTCATGGACACAGGTCCCCGCCACTGGTCCCGCCGCCCACGCGGGACCAATCGGTCATCGAATCGATGTTGCCCACGCCGCGCGCCCGAGCACCACATGACCGATCGTCAGCGGCGCCGCAGCACCTGGCTCGACGTCGAATCGATTCGCTCCGACGCTAGATTGCACAGTGAAAGATGTCAATGCCATGTCCGGCGGGTTGCGGCCTGATCAGGTGCTCGTGAGGTCGGCCGCGCCGAAGGAGACCGCGAACCGCTTGCACCAGATGGAGACGCTGCGGAAGTCGCGCGGGTCGACCGAGGCTGGTAGCTCGTACACCTGGTTGCCCTTGTTGCCTTTGAGCTTTGCCAGCTCGACCCATTCGCCGTCGTCGAACACCCGCCAGCCGGCCGTGCCCCGGGTGACCGGTTGGTCGGTCAGCCACACCCGCAGGTCCGGCCCGTTCGACGTCTTCAGGTCCTTCACGACGAGCTGGTGGCGCCCGTTGGCGAGCCGGACGATCTCGGCGCTGCCGGTCGTCTCGTGCTCATGGGTGACGAACTTGCCCGCAGCCAGGATCTCGTTGACCGCAGGGGCGGTGGCCGATGCCGTGGGGGACTGGGGCGTGGACATCGGCGTCGTGGCGGCCGGTGTCACCCCGGCGGGAGGAAGCGCTTCGTCGACGTACGTGTCGGTGAACAGCTTCCACGGCTGGAACCAGTAGGCGGCCAGGACCGCCACGACCACAACGGTCGCGAGACCAGCCAACGCCACCGGCGACCGGAAGATCGATGCCCTCATTCCCGGAGCGTACGACCGCCGCGACCGTCGAACTGGCCGCGAACCCTTTCGGATCTCTTACGACTCTTCACGGTCGAGGGCGCAGTCGTCGTCTGAACCCGGCCAGGAGTAGGTCATCTGTCGGGGGATCCCGTGATTACGGCCGCTGGCGGAAGCTGATGCGCATCAGCCGACTGTCGGCCCAATCTTCGAGCCGAGTCGGCCGGATGGTCCCGGGGTCGTGGGGCTGATTGAGATCCGCGACGATCTCCGCCAGTACGGCCTGACGTTCGGCTGGGTCGGTGACCGGCGTGGCCCGTGCGGGCAGATCTGCGCGGATCCCCTGCTTGAGGTGGAAAGTGAAGGTCGGATTGGCGAGAAGGTTCGCATGCCAGTCGGTAGCGGCCCCGCCAGCGCCGCTACACAGGTAGGTGGTGCCCGCAGCACGGTAGAAGAAGATCTCGATGCGGCGTGGTCGGCCGGTGCGGCGCCCCAGCGTCGTGATGTCGATGATCCGTTCGCTGGTGCCCGCGGCGGGTGTGATCTGAATGGCTCTCCGGATGGGAGCGGGCAGGTGGGACAGAGACGCGTCCCCTGCGGAGTCGTTCCATCCGGTCGTGTCCGGAGTGCTCATGCGGTCTCGTTCTGGAGGGCGGGGCCGAGGAGGAGGCCGCCGTCGATGACGTACTCCGAACCGGTGATGAACGAGGCGTCCGATGACGTGAGGAACAGGAGAAGCCGAGTGACGTCGGTCGGTTCCCCAAGCCGGGGGATGGCGAACGGGTCGGGTGAGTAGAAGTCGGCGATTGCCATGGTGGCGCCAGCTGCTGGTTCCTGGATGAAGGGGGTCGCGATCACGCCGGGGTGGATGGTGTTCACACGGATGTGGTCGCGGCCGAGCTCGAGCGCCGCCGTTCGTGTGAGACCACGCACGGCCCACTTGCTGGCGACGTACGGCGCATAGTGCGCCGTGCCGCCCAGGCCCATCGTCGAGGCGATGTTGACGATGGTTCCCCCTGCCGCTCGGCGCAGAGCGGGGGCGGCGACCTTGATGCCGAGGAAGGTCCCTGTGAGGTTGATGTCGAGGATGCGCGACCACGTGGCCTGGTCCGTGTTCTCGATCGGCGCCGGCGGGTTCTGGACGCCTGCGTTGTTGACGAGCACGTTCAGGGCGCCGAATGTGCTTTCGGCGGCCTGCACAGCGGCGGACCACGAGCTTTCGTCGGTGACGTCGAGGCGGGTGAAGCGAGCACGGGTCCCGAGCTCGTCGGCGAGAGCGGCGCCGCGTTCGGCGTCGATGTCGCCGATCACCACGTTCGCTCCCTCCGCGTGAAAGGCGCGTACGTGGCTGGAGCCCTGGCCGCCGGTCCCACCGGTCACGAGCACGGTCTGGTTCTCGAAGCGGTTCATCGGATGTTCCTTCGGTACAGGGGTGACCGACCGGGAACGCCGGCCGATGGTGAGTCGAGCGACTCACCACTGCCCCTGACACTAGGTCGGCGGCAGTGGTGAGTCAAGCCACTCACCTCGTATGCTCGGTCCATGAGCAGGGTCGTGACGACGTATCACCAGCGTGTAGCCCAGGAGAAACGCGCGCTGATCGTGACCGCCGCGACGGCACTGTTCCTCGAGTTGGGCTACGACCGGACGTCGCTGGCGCAGATCGCAGAGCGCTCGGGCGTTTCGCGGGCCACCTTGTTCAAGCAGTTTCCGAGCAAGGCTGCCCTGTTCGACGCCATCGTCACCGAGTCTTGGGCAACAGCTGACGAAGAGGAGCCTCCGCCGGCGGGCAACCTCGTCGACGGGCTCAGAACCATCGGTCGCCGCTACGCCGAGCTGTTGAGCCAGCCCCGGATGACCGACCTGTTCCGAATCGTCATCGCCGAGCTGCCGCGATTCCCCGAACTGGCCCACGCGCAGTTCTCGCACGGGAAGATGCCCTACTTCGAGTCCGTACGCGGGTACCTCCTGGCCGAGCACGAGGCGGGAACGGCGCGCGTCGAGGACGTGGAGCTCGCAGCCACCCAGTTCCTGGGCATGATCTCCAACTACGTCTTCTGGCCAACCCTTCTCGTGCCGGGCTGGGAGGTGAGCGCCGAACGCGTCGCTCAAGTGGTCGACGAGGCCGTCCGCACCATTGCCGCCCGGTATGCCGCGACTGGACCAGACACGTCCACCACCGACTGACCCCGCCACCCGCAGGCCCAGGCGCGCGACCACACCCTCGTCTGTGAAGAGCCCGACTACCGCGTGATTATCAGCTGCCCGAGTTCCTGGGTGCATCGGGTGAGCGCGACGTAGAGCCCGTTCCAGCCGCGCGGTTCGGCGGCGATGCCCTGGGGATCGATCAGTAGCGTCACGTCCCATTCCAGTCCCTTGGACTGGGTCGCGGTGAGCACTGGCACATCACTCAGCACGGCCCGGAGTTCGGCGACGCGGTCGGCGGGGGCGATGACGCCGACCATGCCGCCCTGCCATCGTTGCTGGAGCTGTCGCACTGCCTGGGCGGCGGCGCCGGCAAGCTCGGCGGGGGTGATCGTGAGCTCCCAGGGGGCGATGCCGGAGGATCGCACCGCCCGTGGCGGCGCGTTGTGGCTGCCAGCCTTCTTCAAGACCGGTTCGGTGAGGTCCATGACCTCACGCGGGGTCCGGTAGCAGATGGTCAGTTCCGCGGCGGTCCAGCGGTCTCCGAAAGCAGCCTGCACCGCCTGCGCCCAGCTGGTGTGCCGGTGCGCTGCCTCGGCCTGGTCGATGTCGCCCACGGCCGTGATGGAGCGACTGGGGCAGCGCCGCAGGACCATCTGCCACTGCATCTCGGACAACTCCTGCGCCTCGTCGACGACGACGTGGCCGTACACCCAGCCGCGCTGCCGGCGAGCGTGGTCGGCGACGAACTCGCCCTGTGGTTGCGGGGCGTCGACGTCGCCGAGCAGGTCGGCGAGGGCGTCGAGCAGGGGAATGTCGCTCGATGCCCATGGGACCGGCTCGGCCGCGACGGCGGTGAGCTCCTCCGGCGACAGTTGCGGGGCGATCCGGGCCAGCAGGGCGCGGTCGCTCAGGAGGTCACCCAGCAGGGTTTCGGCGTCGAGGGTGGTCCACAATGCCTCGACGAACCGGGCGATGGTGGCGTCCTCGGCGATACGAGTATGCAGGTGTTCGATCTCTTCCTCGGAGAGCAGCCCGTCGACGTCGCTGCCCGTGGACGTCCGGAGGGGACGGTGGTCATGTTCCATCCCCTTGTCGACGCGGGCGAGGATGTCCTCGAAGCCCTCCTCCATCTCGTTCATCAACGTCTCGCGCTGCTCGGCGACGGCGTCGGCGAGGAGGTGGTGCAACTGCTCGGCGAACGCCGCGCGAGCCCGGTGGTAGGGGCGTCCCTGCACCGCCGAGGCGAGCGCCTGCGCCACCGTCGCGGCGTCGATGACGTAGAAATCGCCCTCCCAGCGCAGCTTCAGCTCACGGGGTCGGGGGAGCAGCGACGCGACGTAGCCCTCGAGCGCGGGCTGCCAGAGGGCGCGGCCCTTGATTTCGGCGAGAAGCCGGCTCTCGTCGCGGCCCACGCGGATGTCGGCCAGCAGGGTGTCGCAGGTCGCCGAGACGACGGCGGTCTCACCGAGGGCGGGTAGCACCTGGCCGATGTACTGGAGGAAACGCGGCGAGGGGCCGAGGACCAGGACCGCCTGCTCGGCCATCTTTCGGTAGGTGAACAGCAGGTAGGCGACGCGGTGCAGCGCAACCACGGTCTTGCCGGTGCCGGGACCGCCCTGAACGACCAGCGGGCCGGTCGCCCTGGCCCGGACGATGTCGTCCTGTTCGCGTTGCAGCGTGGAGATCGCCGTCGACATGACACCGGTGCGCCGCTGGTCGAGGGCGGCCAGGAGGGCGCCCTCACCGACGAGTTCGGCCGTCATGCTCCCGTCCAGCGGCTCGTCGTCCACCCCGACGACGGTCGACCCGTTCGTGCGTACGTGACGCCGTCGTGCCTGACCCTGGGGGTCGACGGCCGTCGCGGTGTAGAACGGCCGGGCTGCGGGAGCGCGCCAATCCACCAGCAGTGGCTCACTGTCCTCGACGTCGTCGCGGAGACCGACACGGCCCACGTGTCGCACGGTGCCATCAAGGCCGTCGAGGCGACCGAAGACCAGCCCCTCCCGAGCTCGTTGCAGCTCTTCGTACTGCTGGCGGAGCATGCGCTGCCGGGCATGTTCCAACGCGTCCAGGGCCTCCGACGAGAGCTCGACCTCCAGGTGCTCGGTCAGCCTGTCGCGCCGGGCCGTGGCCATGTCGAGGAACGCCTGTTCCTCGGCGATGGCAGATTGGCGGGCGACGCCCTCCGGGGTGGAGGTCGGCTGTTCACCGCCCGGTGCTACTACGCTGGCATCGGCAGTGCCGTTGTTCAGGGCAGAATTCCGGCGCATTCGCAAATCCTCGTATGGGTGTTCCCCTCGGCCCCGGATGAGCCGCAGTGCATTCCGCCGGCAAGCATAGGGAGCGTTTCTCTCGTCGGCCAGGAACTCCGCCGACCGAGATGGGAGTCTCAACGCCTTGCAGTTCCGGGTCGCTTGTGGCCTCACCCAATCGTGATTTTCTTATTGACAGCTCCGGCAATATCTGATCTGCGGCTGCATTTCCACCAGCCACGGTCTCCGTGGTGATGGTCCGGACCCAGAAGCGGACCGTCAGGTCGCAGCCGGCCGGCACCGTGACGGTGCTGCGCAGTAGGTCCGTGCCCGTCAAGCCCATCCCAGCGCCGGGTCCGCACGGCCGACCGGAGCGTGCCCGTGCTACCGGCGACGCCGGGCGTTGGCCTCGGCGTCGAGCAGATCGTTGAGTGTCAGCGCTGAGTTGATCAAAGAAAGATGGCTGAACGCCTGAGGATAGTTGCCGATCTGCTCCCCGGTCGCGGCGATCTCTTCGGCATAGAGGCCGAGGTGGTTGCTGAAAGTGAACATCTTCTCGAACGTGAGTCGGGCGTCGTCCAGGCGGCCGGAACGGGCCAACGCCTCCACGTACCAGAAGGTGCACATGTTGAAGGTGCCCTCGTGGCCGGGGAGACCGTCGGGGGAGTGGACCGGGTCGTACCGGTGCACCAGGCTGTCGGAGACCAGTTCGCGCTCGATCGCGTGCAGGGTCGACTGCCACAGCGGGTCGCTCGGCGTGACGAAACCGACTGACGGCATGGCGAGCAGCGCCGCGTCCAGCACGGACTCGTCGTACGCCTGCACGAAGGTGCCGCGCTCCCGGTTGTATCCGCGGGCCATGACCTGGTCGTAGATGCGGTTGCGTTGCTCCGTCCAGCAGGTCATGTCCCCCGGGCGGCCGGTGCGGGTGGCCAGCCGGATGGCGCGGTCCAGCGCGACCCAGGACATCACCCGACCGAAGGTGTAGTTGCGGGGGTGGTGGCGGCTCTCCCAGATGCCGGCGTCCGGCTGGTCCCAGTTGTGGCAGAGCCAGTCGACGAGCCGGACGGTGCTCTTCCACACCTGGTGCGAGACGCGGATGCCCTGCTCGTCGGCGAGGTGCATGGCGTAGAGCGCCTCGCCGTGGATGTCGAGCTGGATCTGGTCGGCGGCGCCGTTGCCGATCCGCACCGGCCGCGAGCCCCGGTAGCCCTCCAGATGGTCCAGCACCTCCTCGTGCAGGTCGGAGGAGCCGTCCACCCGGTACATGATCTTCAGAGGATCCTGGTGCTCGCCGGCCTCGCGGATCCGCTCGTCCAACCAGTTCATGTACCGGCTGACCTCCTCGGTGAAGCCGAGGCCGAGCAGCGCGTGCACCGAGAACGACGTGTCACGTACCCAGGTGTAGCGGTAGTCCCAGTTGCGGGTTCCGCCGACCAGTTCGGGTAGCGCGGCGGTGGGGGCGGCGATCATCGCGCCGGTCGGCGCGTACGTCATGAGTTTCAGCGTGATGGCGGAGCGCTCGACCATCTCCCGCCAGCGGCCGGTGTAGCTGGAGCGCTCGAGCCAGCGCCGCCAGTAGTCCTGGGTCCACTCGAACATGCCCTGGACCTCTTCCGGCGAGAAGATGCGCGGCTCGGTGCCGGCCGTCTCCAGGACCACGCCGCCGGTGTCACCCTCGTTGAGCGTGCCGTACGCGATCAGGTCGCCGCCCTCGAGGCGGACGTCGCCGTGTTCGGCGAGCAGCCGCCGCACCGGGTCGACCGGGTTGAACGTCATCGTCATCGACCGGCTGCGGAAGAGGTAGCCATTGGGGTGGCGTTCCAGCTGGTGCTCTTCGCGGGCGTAGTCGAACCGCGGCCGGCACTCCACCCGGAAGCGCATGCTCCCCCGGACCATGTTGACGATGCGGACCAGGCGGTGCGCGTCGGTGGCCCGCTCGCCGGTGACCGGCATGAAGTCCATCACCTCGGCCACCCCGTCGGCGCTGATGAACCGGGTGATCAGGATGGGCGTGCCGGGCAGATAGAGCTGCTTGGTCACGTACCGCGTGTCGTGCGGCGCGATCTGGAAGTAGCCGCCCTTCTCCTTGTCCAGCAGCCCGGCGAAGACGCTCGGCGAGTCGAAGCGCGGCGCGCAGAACCAGTCGACCGTCCCGTCGCACGTCACCAGCGCGGCGGTCTGCAGGTCGCCGATGAGTCCGTGATCCTCGATCGCCGGATAGCTGTCCACGTCTCTCCCCGGTTCGGCTGCGTCCTGCGCATCGAATCTAGGGGGAGAATTGCCGAGTTAGGTGCGATTCGCGTTCAGCCACCCTGTCGCGTACCCCGAGGTGCCTCGACAGCCCGGCCGGCACCTCGCCCAGCCCACCCGGTCGCGTGGATTGCCGGCATCACCGCCAGCCGAGCTCGCGCCCGCCGTCGGACAACCTTCTGAAGGCGGATGCCCCGCCGTACCCCCCAAGGTCAACGTCGACCTGGCTGGTGCGGAACGATGGCACCGTGTCCATGGAACGCGTAGAAGCTCCAGCCACCCTGTTGACCTGGCTCGCAGACCGTCCCAAGTGGGAGGCGGCAACCGGCTACCACCCGGCTGGTTGGGAATCCTCGACCTGGATTCTCCATGCGATGTACGAGAACCCGCGCTTCGCGGGTCTGGGCACCCACGACGAGCTGCATCGACACGGGCGCGAATCTGGCGACCTCGCGCCGCTGATCGTCGGAGACATCAACCTCGACGAGGGAACCACAGAAACCGGCATACCCCTGGGCTTCGTCGTCCGACCGCGGGACCCCTGGCGGCGGGTGCTCTGGTCGCAGCATCTGACCGGGGAGCGGGGGCAGGCACCAGATCGACGCTACCCTCCATGCCACCGCTGGTTTCCCCATAACAGTTGGCCCGTTGCCGTCCAGCCGCCGCCCGAAGGTTCCCTCGACGAGGAGAGCCTGGATGCCTTGCTGGATGCCCTGTGCCGACACTCGGCCGCCGGCCCGAGCACTGACTGCGTCGCTTTCTACGCCTCCTTGCCGGCCAACGACTTCGACAACCTCCACGTGTGGCGCGGCCCGTTGTCAGCAGTCCCCGGACTGCTCAAAGAACGCGGAGGGCCCTACCCGTTCTCACCGACGAATCTGTGGCCCACGGATCGGTCCTGGTTCATCTGGACCGACTACGACCTGCAGGGCACCAGGATCAGCGGATCCAGGTCCCTGATCGAGGCGGTCAGGAGCCACCCCGCTCTCGAGACGGTGGACTGGTCAGGCCAACTCGGCTGATTCTCTGCGACCCCCGGGCACTGTCAGTTGAAAGGCAGATCTGGCGAAAGGGATCGATACCAGAGACAGGGGGCACAGCAGAGGAGTACGACGAGTGCCATGATGGCGATCAGAGCAATCCCGCTGAGGCTGCCGATGGCGAACAGGCGCCCGAGCAATCGACTCCCGCCGCCCGCTTCGTCCGCGTCTGCGGCCATGACGCTCCCATGATCAGCAGTGCTGGCGGATCAATCTACCTTTCGAGGCAGACGGTGACCTTCTGGCGGCTGCACCGTCCGAGTCTCGAGGCGACGGTTCATCACTTCGCCCCTGCGGTGGAGATCGTAGACCTCGGCTGATGGCTCTGGCTTACGAGCCTGAGGGCTGGGTTCGATCGGGCTGGAGACGCGACGGTCAGGTCTGCTCGGCCGTGGTCGGTAGCACCGCGATCAGGTCGAGCACCTGGGCGGCCTGGGTTGGCCCGAAGGCGTCGGTGAGGATGGCCGTGAACGCCTCCTCACCGAGCCCGGCCCGCAGTTCGCGCAGCGCGTTCAGGTCGAGCGCCGCGTTCCTCGACCCGATCTGCCGGTCGATGGCCAGTGCCTCGACGATCAGTGGGATGCCCTCCGCGGGGTGGCCCTGCTTGACCCGCAGCTGCCCGATCGCCACCTGGTCCAGTGCCACCTCCTCCCAGTTGCCCTGCTCGCGGTCGATCCGCAGGCAGGTCCGGTAGCACCGCTCGGCCAGGGCCTGGTCGCCGCGCAGGCCGGCCACACGGCCGAGGTGGAAGGTGCTGTTGGAGACGCCCGACTGGTTCCCCAGCCGTTCCTTGATCGCGATGGAGCGGCGGTAGAACCTGTCCGCGCCGGCGAGGTCCTCCTGCTCCTCGCAGACCCGGCCGAGCTGGTGCAGGACGATGGCCTGGTTGGGCTCGTGGCGCAGCGCGCGGTAGACCTCCAGCGCCTGCTCGTAGCGGGACCGGGCCTCGGCCAGCTGGCGGGTTTCCAGTGCCACCATGCCGAGGTCCTCGTGGCATTTGGCGATCCCCGCCCGGTAGCCGGCGGTGGCGCAGATCGGCAGTGCCCGGAGAAGGCACATCCGGGCGGTGCCGAACTCGCCCGCCTGGGCGGCGGCGATGGCGAGCAGGACGTATCCGCTGCCGAGCGGGGTCGGGTGGTCATCGGGAAACCGGAACCGAAGGTACGCCTCGACCCGCTCGGCCCGGTGGGCCGCCTGCGCCGGGTCGAGGTGCCGGGCCAGCAGGTCGGCGAAGGCCGCCGCGCCCAGTTCCAGGCGCTGCACGGCCAGCCACTCCAGGGCCGACGGGTGCGGTGGCCCGTCGTTCCCGCCCATCACGCTCAGGGTGTGCGGCACCGCCTCGACGGCCCGCCCGAGGACCGTCCGCACCTGGCCGAGCAGGTCGTCGCAGCGGCGCAGCAGCGGGTCCTCGCCGAGCGCCGCGACGATCGTCCGGGCGCGGGCGAAGCAGCTCTCGGCGAATTCGAGGTCGCCGAGGTCCCGGGAGAGGTGACCGAGCAGCAAGGTGCACTCCGCGATGCGGCCGTTGCTGCCGACCTCTTCGAAGATCTCCAGGGCGGCCCGGACCCGGGACTCGGCGATGTCGTACGCGAAGCGGGCGAGGGCGATCCGCCCGAGCATCACCAGCCCGCTGCCCTGCTCGACCCGGACGCCCATCCGCGCGTAGGTGGTGATCGACACCTGGATGCACTGCTCCGCCTTCACGAGGTCCCGGGCTTCGAAGGCGAGCATGCCGATCTGGTGGTGGCTCGCGGCGATCCCGTCCAGGTCGTCGAGTTCCCGGGCGATCGTCAACTCTTCCAGGTAACGCGCCATGGCCAACTCGACGTCGCCGTCGCCCCGGGCGATGCCGGCGAGCTGGTGCAGGGTTCGGGAGGCAGCCCCGCGGTCGCCGAGCCGACTCAGGATCGTCAACGCCTCCTGGTACAGCCGGTCCGCTGTCGCCCGGTCGCCCCGGTTGTCGGCGACCAGGCCCAACTGGTGCAGGAGCTTGCCGACCCCGCTGTCGTCACCGAGGTCCCGATAGACGGCCAGCGCCGCCTGGTAGCGCTCCGTCGCCTGCGGGTACTCGCCCCGGTTGAGGTGTACGTCGCCCAGCCCCTTGAGGAAGCTCGCCGCGAGCGCCGAGCCGGGCGGCGCCATCGGCAGGAGCTCTCGCCAGATCTTCTCCTCCCAGGCCCAGTGCCCGGCCGCGTGCAGCACCTGGCAGGCCCGCTCGGAGTAGGTGATGGCCTGCTCGGTGTCACCCGCCGCCAGGTGGTGGTACCGCGCCTCGACGACCTGCCGGATGAAGGTGTGCTGGTCTGCGGCGTTTCGGGCCCGCCAGCCCCAGTAACGGCCCGCCCGGCGGTGTGACTCGGTGACCGCGTCGCGGCCGGCGACGCGCAGCAGGCTCGTCGCCGTCCACCGGTGCACCAGGTGGCCACCGGTCACCGGGGCCAGCAGCCCCAGGTGCGACAGGGTCGCGACCGCTTCGGCCAGCCCCGCCGACTCCGGCGGCGGGTCGTCGCCGTTCGCCGGGTCGGCGAGTTGCCAGGAGAGCCCGGTCCGGTCCACCGGGGTGCGGTAAACCGCCGCGCCGAGCAGCAACCGGCGGGCCGCCGGGACGGCCTCCAGGTGGGCGAGCAGCCGGGGCAGCAGCACGTCCTCGGCGGCCAGCGCGCCGGCCTCGGCCAGCGGCGCGCCGACGCCGGTCGCCCTGGCGTCGTCGCTGCCGCCGCCTGCCGCCAGTCGACTGGTCACCTCGCCGGCTCGGGCGCTGCCGTCGCGCAGCAGACCGTCGAGGTATTCCAGCGCGCGCGGGTGGCCGCCCAGCCGGTGCCACATCCGCTGCTGTTCCGCCGGAGCCAGCCGGCCGACGCCCGGTAGCCGCCAGAGCAGCTTGCGGGTCTCCTGCCAGGAGAGCGGACCAAGGTGGTGGGGCTCGATGTCGGCGACCGGGAACGGGTGCCGGCTGGTCACGACCAGCTCGTGCCGGGTCGCCCAGTCGGCGAGGAACGCGGCCAGGTCCCCGTCGGCCAGCTGGTGCTCGGCGTCCAGGGCGTCCTCGGCGTTGTCCAGGACGAGCAGCAGCGGCGTGCCGCTGGCGCCACTCGCCGCGAGCCGTCGACGCCAGGCCTGGCCGGGCTCGGCGAGGGCGACGAGGAGTTGTCGCAGCGGGTCGTCCGGTGCGGTCGCCGGCCGGGCACATCGGATCTCCACCTGACGGCGGAGCTCGTCGAGGATCCCGTCGACAGTGGCGTCGCCGCTGGTCGCCACGACGATGCCGCCCGCGTCGGCAAACCGCTGTGCGAGTTCGGCGGCGAGGCTCGTCTTGCCGATTCCGCCGATGCCGTGCACGAGGACCCGTAGCCTGCCCCGGGACAGCCGGCGCAGGATCTCCCGCCGGCCCACGAAGTCCGTCGGCGCGCGTACCACGCCGTCCCCGACGACCGACTGGCCCGGCGGCGCGGCGACGGCCCCGCCGACCCGCCCGCCGGCCAACCGCAGCGCGGGGTCGGCCAGGAACAGCGTCGGCATCCACCACTCGGCGGAGGTCGGCGCCAGCTCTCGGCGGACGACGGAGACCTCCGCCAGGAGTTCCGGCTCGCCCCGGGCGGCCAACCGCTCGTAGAGCCGGGCGCAGAACTCGATGGTGTACGCGTCGCTGACTGTTCCGTTCATCGCCAGGACCGCCGGCGCGCCCCGGGCCAGCAACGCGCCGGCCAGCCCGGGCAGCTCCCGCTGACCCTGGCGGGCGGTCGAGCAGCCGGCGAGCACGATCAACGGTACGGTCCGGCCCGGCGGCAGCACCTCGGTCAGGAACCGCGCGGCGTCCACCCGGTCCTCCGCGCCGGTGGGGGTTTCCAGCAGCAGTGCGCCGGGACGCGCGTGGCAGGAGACGTGCAGGACGTGGAACGGCTCCTCGGCGAGAGCGGCGCGGATCGCGGCGGCGCTGCCCCACTCCAGGACTCGCACCCGCACTCCGTGGCGGTGCCCGGGTTCCACCGCGCCGAGGATCCGGCCTAGCTCCCGCTCGTGGTCGAGCAGCGGCTGGTTGGAGTCGTCCGGGCTCGCGATCGCCGCCAGCATCCGCAGCGGGCCGTCCACCCGGGCCGCAGACACCGCTGCCCGGGGGCCGGTCCGGCACACGTCGACGTCGGGGCGCAGCGCCAGCGGCAGGTCCTCGCCCGGCGGCACCAGGGTTTCCCACGGCAGGTCGGCCAGCGCCGGATCGGTGACCTCGATGCCGAGGCGGTGCCGGCCGGGCCGGGCCAGCTCCGCGCGTAGGGCCGCGCCGGGAGCGCCGAGGAAGCGGTGGCCGAGCGCGGCGCCGACCTCGTACGACAGCTCCACCGAGGGGTCGCCGCGTAGCCGCCAGAGCAGGTCGGCGGTGCGTTGGTCGGCCCGGCCCACCGGGTGTCGCCAGCGTTCACCCCGCGCAGCCATGACCACGTCGGTCGCGCTGACGGTCAACCGGATCACAGACGCTCCCCGCGGTCGCCGGTAGACGACCCGATGCCGGGGCGCATTGCCGGACTGACCGATACTGTATCCATGGCTGACGATTCTGAGGAGCTCGCGCAGGTCAACGCCGTGCGGATCAACGATGTCGGCGAGATGGAGTTCTTCGACGGCCAGCGTTGGGTGCCGTACACCGATCTGCCCGACGACGAGACCGGCCCGCTGGGTGTCGTCTTCCGCCGCGACAACAACCAATGATCGGGGAGCCGCCGACGGGCGGCGGAGGGCTGGACGCGCTCCCGTCCCCGTTGGACTCGGTCGCGGACAGCCGGGCGGCGGCGCGCTGGATCATCTCCTCGGCCGGGGCGGTGGGCGCGCTGCTGCTCGGCGCTGGCCCGCTCATCGCCGCCGGCAAGGTCACCGACTGGGTCCACGCGACGTGGGCGGGCGGCGGTCTGCTGGTGTCGCTGCTCGGTGTGGCCTGGGCGATCTGGCGAACCAGCGAGGTGCTCGTCCCGCCGATGACCACCCCGGGGTCACTCACCGGGCCGGAGCTGCGCGGGCTGCGCGAGCGGCTGCAGGCCGAGCCCTGGTACCACTTCGGGGGGTACGCCGACGACATCGACGGCCTGCTGCGGCACCGCCGGATTGCTGCCGCGATCACCGGCCGCCTGCCGACGGCCCCGCCGGAGGAGCGGGCGGCACTGCGAGAAGGCCTCGCCGTCGCGCGTCGCAACATCGTTCGGACCGACCCGTACCTGCGGTGGCTGCTCACCACCGCGCACGCCTGGCAGGTCCGGGAGATGTTGCGCCAGGCCCGCCGACAGACCTTCCTGGCCTCCGCGCTGGTGGTGGTCGGTGCGGTGGTGTTCATCGCCGCGACCGCCGGATAGCGCGATTTCCGTGATGTCCGAATGCATCCACTTGGTGCAGCCGTGAGATCGTGCTGGCGACGAGGCGGTCAGCCG
Source organism: Micromonospora sp. M61 (assembly GCF_018070245.1). Lineage (NCBI taxonomy): Bacteria > Bacillati > Actinomycetota > Actinomycetes > Micromonosporales > Micromonosporaceae > Micromonospora > Micromonospora sp. M61. The sequence continues at coordinate 15,339 of NZ_JAGPYA010000049.1, forward strand.
CCGGGTTGGCGGGAGTGGTGAAGCTGGAGACCGTCGATCGGAGGGTGCCGGCGTTGCGCTACCGTCAGGGTGCCCACACCGGCGTCGAGTAGCCCGCGTCCGTCGGCTGTCGATGATCCGCACTGCCCAAGAACCCAGGGAGATACCGATGCCGGAGCCTGAGCCCGTCGAAGACGCCCACGCGGCGGACGCCGACACCTCAACCACGGACGAGACCGACCAGCCTGCCGTTCCCTCGAATCGGGCTGCCCGTCGCGCGAAGGGCAAGGCCGTCTCGCCTCAACCGCACGGAAAGGGCCAGCACCTCGGCGGCCGGGGCTCGGTCCAGAGCCCGCGCCAGTACGGTAATCGCCGAAGCGGCTGATCGCCGTCCCAGGTCCCGCGCGTATCAGTCGGCGGGCTGTGGGAGGGCAACCTCGCGCGGCGGTGGTGGGCGCCTGCGACGGTAGCCGCCGCGCCGACGTACTGGTCCAGGTCTGACGCCGCTGTGGCATGAGCAGGCCGTCGAGGACTTCACCGACGCCCTGACCGGCTACACCATCGTGGAAGCGGACTCGCACGACGAGGCAGTTCAGATCTTCTCCGGGCACCCGCACCTGAGGCTGTTCGCCGGAAACTCGATCGCCGTCCTGGAGTGTCCCTCTCCGCCCAGCTGATGCCCCGGCTGACGAGTTGTCTGTGAGCGGACTGGCGCTGTTTTCCAGGCCGGTGGCTCGGAGCCGTGATTGTCCGGTCTGAGCCGTGAAGAGACGTTTCGGGTCGCAGGCCGTGGCCAACATGGGGGCCCTCCGCAGGCGTTGGCTTTAGCGCAGGAGTCCCCCTATGGTGGAGGCATGCCGTCGGTGACTTTCTGCTCGTCTGTCGTCACTGCGCTGGCAGCGCTTGGCGCTGCTCGCGCAGCGACGCAGCGACGCCTGACGGTTGGGATGCGCGTGCCGGTTGTCCGCGCGCTGCACATCGCGCCCTCGCACAAGCTGTCGAGCCCGCCGCCAATCGGCCGAGACCCTCCCGCGGAATCGTTGCATCCCAGAACGACCGCAGGGCGAAGCCATTCGAGCTTCGGCCCTTTTTCTTTTTCCCTGGAGAGGTAGACCATGAGCGTCGATCATCGTGCTGTTGATCAGAGCTGGCTGGCTGATCTGCGAGCGTCCCTGGCGGACGACTTCGCCGCACAAACGGCTCGGCTGCGGGAACTGACCGAGCTCAACGCGGACACCGGCGACCCCAGCGAGGCGCACAACCAGGCTGCGCTGCTGCTGGCCACCCGCCGCAACATCGAGCAGATCACCGGTGCTCTGGGCCGGATCAGCGAAGGCACCTACGGTGCCTGCCAGAAGTGCGGCCAGAACATCCCGGCCGAGCGGCTCGAGGTTCTCCCACACGCGCGCTTCTGCGTGCCGTGCCAGGAGAAGCACAACAAGTGACGCCCCGTGTGGCTGCCGCGCCGCTGCACGGCAGCCACACACCGGCGATCAGAGCCTGACCTCGCAGGGTACGGGCGGAGCCCAGCACAACCGACAGAGGCGTCACATGCGCGTTTACGCGGTCGGGTCCCAGTCTGCGAGCTGCTCCATCGGCTCGGTGTCGCCGCTGGTCTCCAGGCCGTCGAGCGGGAGGCGCTCGTAGAAGTAGAGGATCATTTCGCTCGCTGTGCCTCGCATCGCCATGTCGCCCGGCTCCGCGTCGGCGGCGAGGTCGTCGCAGCGGACACCGTCGGCGTTGAGGGTCAGGCGCCAGGAGCGGCCCTCGGTCGCGTGCAGGTCGATGGTCGCCGGCTTGAAGGGCCAGGGGACGGTCGTCGCCGAGACGGTCGTCAGGAACTCGTCGACGCCCTCGACCGCGACGTCCGTCGGAAGCGGCTGCGCGGCCCCCTGGGTGAGCTGGGCGTCGTAGGTGTGGACCGCCATCTCCTGGATCTGGTGCCGGGCCACGGCTCCGCTGGTCTGCGGGGCCTGCGAGCGGCCCCACCAGGTCCAGCAGCCGCGGTCCGGGCCGGCCTCGCGCATCGCGGCGAGCATGAGCTCGGTCGACTCGGCGAGCCAGGCGTCCAGGGCTTCGCGGTCGCGAGGCGCGGTCGGGGCGCCCTTCGGGTCCGTCCTCGCCGGGGGCTCAGCGCCCGGGCCCGCCGCGATGATGGCGGCCTGGCGGCGGCGGCCGTCGCCGATGTGCTGCGCCAGTTCGCGGAGCGTCCAGTCCGGGCAGGCCGGGACCTGGACGTCAAGGTCCGGGGCGGATGCGATCGCGGCGCGGAACGCGGCCGAGCGGTCGTCGATCAACCGCAGGACCTCGGGGAACTCCACAGTGTTCTGCACCTCGGTTGTGTATCACTGCGCTCCAGCCGCCGGATAGCGAATTTGTCGGACGAACGCGCCGACACCCGGGCGGGGCGCCGGCGCCGAACGCGGGCGCGAACGTCGACCATGTCGTGCGTCACGTCGATCTCATGTCACGGACACGTCGGCAGCTTGCGTCTGGTGGTCGTCGGCGCGAGGAAAGAGGCGAAACGATGAGCACAGAGCACGAGGTCGGGACGGCGGCTGAGCACCGGGTGGTGATTCTGGGGGCGGGGTACGCGGGGATGGCCGCGACGATCCAGCTCGCGGCGCGGGTCAGGCGCCGCGACGGTGTGCGGGTGACCCTGGTGAACGCGCAGGAGCGGTTCACCGAGCGCCTGCGGCTGCACATGACGGCGACCGGGCAGCGGCTCGCCGAGATGAGCATCCCGGAGCTGCTGGAGGGTACGGGCGCGCAGTTCGTGCGCGGCTGGGTGACGGCGTTGGACGCGGATGCGAAGACCGTGCGGCTCGACGACGACCGGGTGCTGCACTACGACACGCTGGTGTACGGGTTGGGCAGTGTGGCCGACACGGCGGCGGTGCCGGGTGTCGAGGACTACGCGTACACGCTGAACAGCGTCCAGGACGCCGAGTTGCTGGCTGACCGGCTGGCGCGGCTCGGCAGCGGCACGGTGGTGGTCGGTGGCAGTGGGTTGACCGGCGTCGAGTCGGCTGCGGAGATCGCCGAGCGGCACCCGGAGCTGAACGTCGTGCTCCTGGGTCGGCAGGAACCCGGCGCGACCATGATCCCGAAAGTCAGGGCGCACCTGCGGTCCGCGCTTGAGCGCCTGGGCGTCCGGGTGCGCAGCGGGGTCGAGGTGGTGAAGGTGCTGCCCGGTTCGGTCGAGTTGGCCGGCGGGGAGACCATGGCCGCCGACGTCGTGGTGTGGACGAGTGGCACGCGCGTGTCGCCGCTGGCTGCGGCAGCCGGTCTGGCCGTCGAGGAGCGCGGCCGGATCGTCACCGACCCCGCGCTGCGGTCGGTGTCGCACCCCGACGTGTACGCGGTGGGCGACGCCGCCGCGATCCGTCAGAGTTACGGCGTCATGCACGGCACCTGCCAGGGTGGCATGCCGACCGGGGTGCACGCTGCGGTGGCGATCGTCCGCGCGCTCAAGGGTAAGAAGGCGAAGCCTTTCCGCTTCGGCTATTACCACACGCCGGTGAGTCTGGGACGGCACGATGCGGTCGTCCAGTTCACCCACCCCGACGACAGTCCTCGACGGATGTATCTGACCGGCCGCAGAGCGGCCTGGTACAAGGAGACGGTGAGTGCTTCGCCCTGGCCGACGTACGGCCGCATGAAGAGGATGCCCGCCGCGGGCGCGTTCTGGCCCCGCGGTGGCCGCTTCACCCGGGTCCGGGACGCGCGGTGACCCATCCGTTCCGGGAGCTCGACCAGCGGGTCTACAACGAGCATCGCAACCTGCTGTTCTCGGTGGCCTACCGTATTCTCGGCACGGCGGCCGACGCCGAGGACGCGGTCCAGGACGCCTGGATCAAGTGGTCGGCCGCCGACCGCGCGCAGGTGGCCGACCCCAGGGCCTATCTGACGCGGATCGTGTCGAACCTGGCGATGGACCGGCTGCGCTCCACACGGCACAAGCGCGAGACGTACGTCGGGCCGTGGCTCCCGGAGCCGATTCTCACCACCGGGGACACCGCCGACGCCGTCACGACCGCCGAGTCCGTCTCGATGGCCATGCTGGTGGTGCTGGAAACACTGAGTCCGTTGGAGCGGGCGGTGTTCGTACTGAAGGAGGTCTTCGACCTCAGCCACGCCGAGATCGCGGAGGCGGTGGACCGTTCCGAGGCCGCGGTGCGCCAGGCCGCGCACCGCGCTCGCGAGCACGTTCGGGCCCGGCGGCCACGCTTCGTCGCGGACCGCTCGCGGCAGCACGAGGTCACCAGACGGTTCTTCGCCGCCGCGACCGGTGGCGACATCAACGCCCTCATGGAGCTGCTGTCTCCGGACGTCGCACTGTGGACCGACGGTGGTGGCAAGGTCCGCCAGGCCATGCGGCCGGTGGTGGGGGCACAGACGGTGGCCGCCTGGTTCGCAGCCATCGGCACCGTCACCTACCAGGGCGTCGAGCCCGCCGACATGAGCGCCGAGCTGGTCGAGATCAATGGCGGGCTGGGCATGGTGTTCCGCGGTCCGGGTCGTGTGGTCGCCACCGTCACCGTCGAGGTCGACGCCGGCGGCCGCATCATCGCCATCCACAACGTCGCCAACCCGGACAAACTCCGGGCCATCGCCGAAGGCGCCAGGCGCGACGTCCGTACACGCTGAGCCGCGGGTGACGGCCCTCGCGGCCGGGACCGGGTCGATGCCTGACCAGACGGTACGTGGGCGCAGGTTTGCGGGACGGGCGGCTCGGATACTCGTCGCCCATGTTTGACGCTTTCACCGACGAGAGGGTCGACGTCGGGGAGGTGGAACTCCGTGTCCGGCATGCCGGGCAGGGACCCCCGGTGCTCCTCATCCACGGGCATCCGCGCACCGGGTCGACGTGGCACCGGGTGGCACCGCGGTTGGTGGACCGGGGCTTTACCGTCGTCTGCCCTGACATGCGCGGCTACGGGCGGTCCGGCAAGGCGAAGATCCTCCCGGACCACTCGCAGCAGTCCAAACGGGCGGTCGCGGGGGACCTGGTCCGACTGATGGACATCCTGGGTCATCCGACGTTCGCCGCGGTCGGCCATGACCGTGGTTGCTACGTGGCGTTGCGCCTGGCACTGGACCACCCGGACGTGGTCAGCCGGCTCGTGGTTCTCGATGGCGTGCCCATCAGTGAGGCCCTCGCCAGGTGCGACGCGCGATTCGCCCACGACTGGTACCACTGGTTCTTCTTCGCGCAGCCCGACAAGCCGGAGCGGGCCATCGCCGTCGATCCCGATGCCTGGTACGGCAACAAGGCCCAGCCGCAGAGCATGGGGGCCGAGAATTACGAGGAGTTCCGGGAGGCCATCCACGACCCGGCCACGGTCCGGGCGATGCTGGAGGACTACCGCGCCGGCCTGGGTGTCGACCGGGAGCACGAGGAAGCCGACCGGCGTGCCGGTCGCACAGTCCGCTGTCCGACGCTGTTTCTCTGGTCGACCCGTGACGACATGGAGGACCTGTACGGTGATCCGCTCGCTGTCTGGCGGCCCTGGGCCGACGATCTGCGCGGTCACCCGATCGAGTCCGGGCATCACGTCGCCGAGGAGAACCCCGACGACCTCACGGCGGCGCTGCACGGCTTCCTCGCGTGACCATCTCCTCGGCCCGTAGGCCCGAGTGCTGATCCTGTACGGGGCCGACCCAGTTCGACGGGGCACGCGGGGCGATGGGTATCGCCCCGCATGCCCTCGACGTCAGCCGGCGACGGAGCGGAAGACCGGGTAGTAGCCGCTGGACTGGCCGGCCGCGGTCGGGTGGTAGGAGATGCCGAGGTTGACGAAGTTCAGGGCGTGCAACCACTTGTCGCCGTAGCTGCACAGTTGGTGCCCGACGAACTGCGACCGGACGTCGGCGAAGGTGAAGCCGGCGGCCTGGGCGGCGCTTCGGGTGAGGTCGTTCACCAGGTTGATGCCCTCGTTGATCTTCGCTCGCGAGGTGGCGCTGAGCCCGACACACGTCGTGCCCAGTTGGTAGAAGACCGGGTAGCCGACGACCACCACCCGGGCTGACGGCGCACGGGTGCGGATTCCGTTGTAGACGGTGCGCAGCAGGTTGGTGAGGTCGGCCCGCGCCTTGTCCTCGGCGGTCTGCACGGCGGCCACGCAGTCGTTGGTCCCGTAGAGCACGCAGGTGGTCATGATGTTGGCGAACCCGACATCGTTGCCGCCGACTGTGACGCTGACCAGGGTCGTGGTGGTGCTGAGCGCGCTGAGCTGCGTGTTGTTCACGCTGGCGGTGGTGGCACCGGAGCAGGCAACCGAACGGTACGACGCCGGTCGCACGTTGGTGGCGTACAACGCAGGGTAGGCGTTGGTGCTGCGCTGGCAGGAGCCACTCTCGGCGGTGTAGCTGCCGGCACCCACCCCCGAAGAGTAGGAGTCGCCGAGGGCGACGTAGTGGTCGCTGGGAGCGGCCTCGGCGGGCGCTGCCAGGGTGAGGGTGGCGGCCAGGGCCGTCGCCAGGCTCAGGGTGAGGGTTGCCAGACGGGATTTCCGCACGTCGCGCTCCAGTGGGGGTGGGAGATTCGGTGTGACATAGATATCACTGGATATCGATGTTGGGAAGATCCCTAAAAAGGGTCCTGGGGTGTTACGCGGCCGTCAGGGGTTCGGGGGCCGCGCTGGCACACTGGCGGACATGGTGGACTGGCATACGCAGGCCGAGGTGGGTGACGACGTCATCCGGATCTCGGAGCCGCACGTCAACGAGCTGCTGTCCGCGAACTTCTGGTGGCTGCGCAGCACTGATCGAGACCTGGTGATCGACGCCGGGCTCGGTGTCGTCCCCCTGCGCGAGGCGATCCCGCGCCTGTTCCACCGCGATCCGATGGTCCTGCTCACCCACGCGCACCTGGATCATGTCGGTGGAGCAGCCGAGTTCGCCGACCGGGCCGCCCACCCCGCCGAGGCCGAGGTCCTCGTGGCGGGCGTACCGGCGAGCCTGTACGGCGCGGAGCTCTACGACAAACTCGGGATCGACCCGGCGGGAGAGCCCGTCCCGGAGCTCATGCTCGACGCCCTGCCCAGTCCCGGCTACGACCCGGCCAGCTACCGCATCGCACCCATGGCCCTGAACCGGATGGTCGACGACGGCGACCGGATCGACCTGGGCGGGCGGGTGCTGACCGTGCTGCACCTTCCCGGTCACACACCGGGCAGCATCGCCCTGCTGGAGGAGCGCACCGGGACCCTGTATTCCGGCGACATCATCTACGACGGTGCCTTGATCGACGATCTGCCGAACTCGGACGTGGCTGCCTACCGGCGAAGCATGCAGATGCTCGCCGACCTCGACGTGTCCGTCGTCCATCCCGGCCACGGGCACAGCTTCGACAGGGCACGGCTTCGCCAGTTGGCCGACACGTACCTGCGCAGGAGAGCCTCAGGTTGAGTCGTACCCGGTGCTCAGCAGGCGGCGCGGCTTCTTCAGGCGTCACGCTGCGACCGCTACCGCCTCTGGTTCATCCGGAGGTGGAGAAGGTGAGGAAGGTGTCGGGAGGCCGGCTTTCGGGAGTGGGACCGTCGTGGGTCTTCCACGTGTCCCCGACGACCTGGGTCGCTACCTGCGACCAGAACGCTTCGACGCCGGGGTTGTAGCGCTGGAAGCCGATGCTCCACCGCCCCGGGAACAGGGCGATGATTCGAACGGCAGCGGCGCGACCGACGCCTGTGCGACGCAGCGCGCGGACGATGAAGAAACTCGTGATGGACGTGCCGCCGTCCTCAGTTGGGGTCGTCATCGCAAAGCCCGCTGTCCGGCCGGCCGCAGCGATCAACCACGCGCGGCGCTGCGGGTCGACACCGGCGAGGAACCGGTCCAGCGGCCGGTCGTTGAACGTGCCGTCGTCGTTCGGGAGGTGACCGTAAGCCTCTGACAGATCATGACGGTATAACTGACCCAGATTGCCGAGCACCGCCCGATGTGAACGGTCGACCGGAATGAGGGCGACGGGATGCGACGGCGGGCGGGGCGGAATCGCGGCTTCCCAGGGCACCCGGCCAGTCTTCCATGCCGGGCAGCGCACCCCGGGTCGCGCCGGCGGCGTCAGGGGATGAGTCGGTCGACAAGTTCGAACCGGTCGTACGGCTGGTTGTAGTCGCCGAAGTGCCCATCGTCGCGCACGATCTGGGTGCCGCCGAGCCGCTCGAACATGGTGCGCCCCTGTCGGTCGTCGCAGCCGTACGGATCCTTGCGCGAGTTGATGAAGTAGATGTCCCGCACGTGCGACCGGATCGCGGCCCAGTCGTAGCTCTGCTGGAGGACCGGCTCTTCCTCGGTGTTGGGCCGGGTGCAGTAGCCCGCGACCAGGATCGCCTGGGCGACTGTCACATCGACATGCTCCAGGAGCGCCAGCAGCAGGGCCGCGCCCCCCGAGTGGCCCACCAGGACCGTGTCCTCGTCGAAGCTGTGCCCGTCGAGCACCTTCGGCAGGAACGTCGCGATCGGCTCGACGTTGATGCCCGGGTGGTGCGGCACCTCGACGGTGTAGCCCCGGGCCCGGAGTCGCTCCGCCAGCCAGGGATACCAGCACACGTCCGGGTTGCCGCCGGTCCCGTGAAAGATGATCGCTCTGCGCCCCACCAGGCCCCCTCGTATCGACGTCTTGATCAAAGCACGTGATCCGAGAAGTGGGCACGACGAGTGGCCGGTACGCGGATCTGCCGATGAGCCGATCCGCGCCCGATGCGAGCCGGAGATGCGGTAGCTGGTCGAACGTCAGGGCGTGACGTCCACCAGTACCTTGCCAACCACGCCGGCCTCCACGGCTCGGTGAGCGTCGGCGGTGCGGTGCAGTGGGAAGCGGAGCAGTGGCAGGCCGTGCTCCTCGCCAACCGGCAGGGCGCCGTCACGGATCGCGGCGGCGACGTCCTCGACGGCTGCGGCGCGCGCCTGCGGGCCAGCCGTGTAGAGCACCAGGAACTGCAGGCGGGTGTTCAACACCATGTTCTGGCCCACGTTCAGCTCGACCGCCCGTCCGCCCTCGTTGGCGTACGTCGCGATCGTGCCGCGGGCACGCAGCACGGCCAGGTCCAGGGTGAGGTTAGCGCCGAGCGCCACCTCGGCGACGATGTCGACGCCGTCGGGGGCGATCGCGCGGATGGCGGCGGCCGGGTCACCCTCGCGATAGTTGATCGTGTGGTGGGCGCCGGCCGAAGCGGCCAGCTTCGCCTTCTCCGGGCCGCTGACCGTGCCGATCACGGTGGCGCCTGCCCATCGGGCGAGTTGGATCACCGCGTGCCCGACCGCGCCGGCTCCGCCGGCGGCGAGCACCACCTTGCCATCGAGTGCACCGGGGTGCAGGCGGCGTGGTCCGTCCTCGGCGACGGTGAGGGCACGGTGTGCGGTCAGCGCGGGGACGCCGAGTGAGGCGCCGACGTCGAAACTGGCCTCGTCGGGCAGTGGCACAGCCTGATCGGCGGGTACGACGGTGAACTCGGCGGCGGTGCCGGTGGGCCGACCGGCGGCGGCCATGAACAGCCACACCCGCTGACCGACCCGACCCGGATCAACCCCGTCACCGACGGCGTCGATCACGCCGGCGCCGTCGAGGTGTGGGGTGATCTCGGAGAACAGCTTGCGGTGGGCGACGCCGGAGCGGGCCTGCCAGTCGGTCGGGTTGACCCCGGACACGGCGACCCGGACTCGGACTTCGCCGGCGTCGGGTGCGGTCAGGTCACGCTCGACGAGCTGGAGCACGTCGGGGCCGCCGTTGTCGCGGTAGACGATCGCTTTCATGACACATCCTATGTTCGATCTGCATCGTACTGTTCGAGCTGCGTCGAACAGTACGACGAGGGTCGTACTTTCCGCAACATCTGGCTAGGCTTCGTCTCGTGACCGAGGTGATCGAACCTTCCATCGAAACCGTGACGATCGACGTCGTGCTCAGCGCGCTCGCCGACCCGGTGCGGCTCACGCTGGTGCGTGCCCTCGACGCCGCTGGGGACTGGACGTGCGGCAGCGACGTCCTCAAGGGCAGCCGCTTCACCATCGGCAAATCGACGCTGTCGCACCACATCAAGGTTCTGCGCGATGCCGGACTGATCCGCACCCGCGTCGACGGCATTCGCCGGCTGGTCACGCTGCGCTACGACGACGTCGAACAACGCTTTCCCGGGCTGCTGAGCATGCTCCGCGAACACGCCCCTGCCCGTGCAGCCGAAGAGGCGCCCGCCTCAACCGCATGACGCAGACGAGCGAAAACAGAATCTCCGGCAGGAGTGATCCCGTTCGTCGCGATGCGTGCGTTGACGCCCCCGCGCCTCGCTCCTCTGCGGGAGTGAGACCCACCCAGGGAGGGAGGCGTCAGGGTGCTGCCGAGGCGATGGTGCTGGTATGCCCGCTCTCACCGATCGTCGCTGGGCGTACGGCGCCTTCGCATGGTTGATCTTCTTTGTGGTGTCGCACGTGATCCTGGTGTTCTTTCCCGGCGACGATCCGACCGGTGACGGCCCCTGGGACATGAGGGCCTACGTGATCTTCAACGTTGTGCTCATCTCGATGTCGGCCATCGGGGCAGCCGTCGTCCTGGCCACCGTCCGCCCGCCGGCTCGACATCTCCCTCGGTGGTTACTGCTGGCGCCGCTGTTGGGCGGCAGCGTGCTGCTCGTCATCCGGGGTGTTCCGGGGATGGCCGAGAATCTGCTGATGGTCACGGGCGTCCGTCGCGGTGGCTTCATGGGGGCCGCAGACATCTCCACGGGCGAGTTCTGGACCGGCATCGGAATCAACACCTACTTTTTCACCGGCGCGGTGTTGCTGGTGGGGACAACTGTTTCGTACAGCCGCCGATCAGCGGGAAGCGGTCCGAGGAGATCAGCCGACCAGGTTTGGTGAGCGGACGGCTCTGTCGCTCACAGTGGAAGGCCGAAGTGGCGGGCCAGCGAGGCGCGCAGGGTGTCGGAGTTTCCGGCGGACCAGGCGACGAAGCAGTCGGGGCGTACCAGCAACGCGGTCGCGGTCGTGCCCTCCAGCGCGCCGGTGACCACGTCGACCCGGTCTCGCCACGGCGCGGCGACTCCGGCGTAGGCACCCGTGGAGTCCAACAGCAGCGGCCGGGCGACGCGGGTCAGCTCGGCGAGGCGTAGCGCGCCGTGCTCGCTGTGCACGACCACGTCGGGGGCGAAGCGGCCGGCCAACGGGTCGGCCGGATCCGCGGGATAGTAGATGTCCGCGCCGGACATCAGCGCTGCGATGTGCCCTGTCACCTCCGGCTTGCGCAGCAGCTCGGCGAAGAGTTGCCGAAGGCCGGTGATCTCGTCGCCGGGGCCGATGAGCGCCGACTGTGCCTGGGTGGACATGACGACCCGTTCGGCGACGGGGCGGCGCTCGGTCTCGTACGTGTCGAGCAGACCCTGCGGTGCCCAGCCGCGCACCGTGGCGGCAAGCTTCCAACCCAGGTTGACGGCGTCCTGGAGGCCCAGGTTGAGGCCGGGGCCACCGATCGCGGGGTGCACGTGCGCGGCGTCGCCGACCAACAGCACTCGGTCGGCGCGGTAGCGGTCGGCGATGCGGGTGTTGCCGCCGGTCAGCCGCCGCAACAGTCCGGGGCCCTCTGGCGCGCCGAAGGGGATGTCCACGCCGAGCACCCGCGTGACGCTGGCGCGTAGCTCTGCCAGGTCCATCGGGGTCTCGTCGCTGGTCGGAGCGTCGGGCCACTCCGTCGTGCTCAGGATCGCCGGACGGCCGGGGAACGGAGCCCAGGCGATCAGGCCACGCGCGGTGCGGGTGTGTTGGAACGGCGGGACGACGCCGTAACCGGGCGCACGAAGGCCGCCGGTGTCGGGGTCTAGGGACGACGCGGGGACGCTCACCGTGGCGGTACGGGAGATGGACCGGTCGAAGGTGGCGCCGGGAAAGCCGATGCCGGCGAGGCGGCGCACTGCGCTGCGGCCCCCGTCGGCACCGACGAGGAAGCGGGAGGTGAGCTGCGTACCGTCGGCAAGGCAGACCTCGACCGCGTCGGGCCGTTGGCGGAGGTCGACGACCTCATGGCCGCGGCGGAGGTCGACTCCGAGCTCGACGGCCCGATCGGCGAGGGCGGCCTCGAGCTGGGCTTGCGGCACGCCGAGCACGTAGTGCGGGTTCTCCGCGACCATCGTGAGATCCAGTGGGAACGCGCCGAAGACGAAGGCCGGCTGGGGCGACGGTGGGGTGCTCTCGCCGCTGAGCCGCCCGTAGAGCCCGCGCCGGTCGAGCAGGCGGACGACCTGGCCGACGAGGCCGTTGGCGCGGGGCTCGCCGGTGGGCGCGGCGTGGCGTTCGAGGACGACGGGGTGTACGCCGGCGAGGGCCAGCTCGCAGGCGAGCATGAGGCCGTTGGGGCCGGCTCCGACGATGAGGACATCGATCATGATGGTGATCCCTTCGGGGTGTGCGTCATCGCCACGGCAGGCGCGGCACGCGGCCGGCCCGCCGCGGAGGTACGACGCGGCTGAAAGGCGTGGATGAGGTTGTGCGGTGAGTGAGGGCCGGGGCTTCAGCGGGGCGGCGGGAGCCCGGCGGCGACCTGGGCGAAGGCGTCGGTGATCAGGCGCTCGATCGGGGTGGGCGGGTCGGTGCTGTCGAGATAGTGCTGCATGGCGACGGTGACGGCGGCGCTGGCGGCGGCCGCGACGAGCCTCGGATACATGTCGGTGGCGAGGTCGGTGCCGGTGCGCTCGGCGACCGCGGCGGCAAGCTCGGCCTCGGCGACCGCGACGGCGCGCAGCCGCTCGCCCTGCAGCGCGGGCTCGGCGAGCATGGTGCGCACACCGGCCACCCACTGGGCGTGTGCGGGGGAGGGCATCGCCTCGACCTCGGGGCCGGGCGTGAACTGCTCCAGCGCTGCCTGGGTGAGCGCCGCCCAGAGCGGCTCGTCGGCGGGGCGTTCGCGCAGCGCGGCGGCTGTGCGCAGGCTGCGGTCGAGGTGGCGGGAGGCGATCGCCTCGGCCTTGCTGGAGAAGTAGTTGTTGAAGGTGCGCGGGGAGACACCGGCCGCCTCGGCGATGTCCTCGACGCGGACGTTGTCGTAGCCGCGCTCGACGGCGAGGTGGATGGCGGCCCAGCCGAGCGCCGCCCGCGTCTCGGCCTTCTTGCGCTCCCGAAGCCCCGTCATGCCACCACGCTAGCACTTCTTGCGTGACACGCAAACATGCGGGTCACGCAGAAATGCCGATAGGAACTGCCGTTCATGCTGCGGGAACGCCCGTGGTCCCGGGTGTCCGGTCCACGTGAAGGTGGCACTAATCGTCGCGCGTGAGCAGTTGCGGTGCCAACTAGGTGCGGACGGCGGAAGCGTCTCCGTCCAGGTTTAGTTGGCACCTTCTTGCCGGCGGTGTGCAAAGAGGACCGCTCCTGGAAGGCTCTCGTCGAGGCCGAGCAGCATCTGGGCCTTGACCGTGAATCCGGCATCGCGCAGCCAGGTCGCCATCCGGTCCGGCTGACGGCGGTGCACGTAGACCTTCATCGGATGACCGCCGTAGCCTTCCGTCTTCAGCCGTGACTCATCTCCGACGTGAAAGCCGAGCAACAGAGGTCCATCGGGACGCAGCACCCGCCGAAAGTGGCTAAGAACCGCCGGGATCTCGTCGTCGGGGATGTGGATCAACGACCAGAAGGCGAGCAGGGCAGTGATCGATGCGTCAGCGAGTTGTAGGTCCGTCATCGAACCCACCTCGAACCGCAGGTCGGGGTGCTCCCGCCGAGCGATGTCGATCATCGCGGGTGACAAATCGACGCCGAAGGCATCGATGCCCAGCTTATGCAGGTGGGCAGTGACATGGCCTGGTCCGCAGCCCACGTCCGCCACCGGGCCACCGCCGGCGGCGTGGACCAGATCGGCGAACAACGCCAAGGCCGCGAGCAGATAGGGCTCCCCAGCCAAAGCCACCCGTGTGTAGTCGGAGTAACTGTCGGCGACCGTGTCGTAGGAGATCCGGATGTCTGCCAGCCAGTCGTCCGCTCGCCTGCTCCGTGACCCAGAAGTGCCGCCGCCTTCCAACCGCGTTCCGGTATCCGTCATCGTTCGGCTCCTCCTCGTGAACTGGTGCGGACGCGTAGGTCTCGGAAGCCGCGCACGCTACCAGTTTCCAAGCCAACTTCGGTGAACCGAGCACCCACCTTCGAGGTTTGACACCGCCCTGGCCGTCACCAGCTACAGCGAGACAGACGCCAGATGTCGGAGACCGGAGACCAGTGCCAACACAATCCGGACGGCGCCACCACTGGTGCCAACAACCGTGGACGGTGCCAGCTTCAAGTGGACCGGACACCGGGCACCCTGATCGTGGCCGGCCTTCGCGGACTGACCACGACCCGGATACCGAGCTGGTCGTGGCCCCGCCAACCAGCCCTTAGTGCTCCAACGTCACTTGGTTCGTGGGCAGTCGAAGCCGCATAGCTGGATAGGTGGTGCGGCCGAAGCCAAGCGAGCGATAGAGCGGTTCGCCACTCGGGGACGCGCGCAGGTCCACAGTCCGGATTCCGCGGTCGCGGTACCAGTCGAGCAGTGCCCTCACACACAGTCGGGAGTAGCCGCGTCGCCGCTGGTCCGGATCAGTCACCACGTTGAAGATGTATCCGCTCTCGCTCGTTGGATCGTCTGGCCCGCCGAGCCGGCAGTCGACAGCACCAACCGCGCACGCAGCCAATGCGCCGGACCGGTCAGCACGGTCGACAACGAAGGCAACCATTGTCGGGTCCGGAGCGGCGAGCCGGATCTGAAGAACCTCGAACGCCACTCGCCGCCATTCGTCAGTGGCCGGCTCGGGAGAGGCGCCATCCTCGAGGAACACCCCACGTAGGCGAACCAGCTCCGCTGCATCTGCCACCGTCGCCCTGCGTACCTCACCCATGGCCTGGGAGGTTAGTCACCACTCGTCCCAGCGATGTGCTGCACCTGCTGTCGAGACGGGGGACAGTAACCAACCTCGGCTTGACCGTCGGCCACACTTACGGCGTGACGACGACGATCGTGCCCATCGGCTGCGCCCATCCGGCTTTCGATCAGGTAGCTGCTCTGTTTGACGACTATCGCGTGCACTACGGCCAACCGTCATCCCCTGAGATCACACGCACCTGGCTGCACGACCAGCTCGCGCAACACCGGCTCTCCGCCGCTGCCGCCATCCGAGCCGATGACGTCTGTGGCTTCATCACGGCCATGATCATGCCGGCGTCGCTCACGCTGGGCACCGCATGGTCGATCCGCGACCTCTACGTGGCCCCGCGCCATCGCCGTAGCGGCATCGCGAACGCCCTCCTGGAGCACACCATCCACAACGCGCGTTCCGCTGGCGCGCGTCGTGTGTCACTCCAGACCGAGACCGACAACGCTCCGGCTCTGAGGCTCTATACCGAGGTCGGCTTCCAGCCCGTTACCGGCCTGGAACTGCTCAACCGCAGCTTCGATCTCACCGACCAGGATCCAGGAGACACGGCCTAGCGGGCATTCTCGAACCTTCCAGCACGCTCCTGCCGCTGACCGCGGTCGTGCTGCGATGCGCGAGCACCGGCCCGTATGGTGGCGCGATGATCACTTGCGTCGTGCACTACACCATCGACCCCGCGCAGATCGAGGCCTTCGAGCGCTTCGCTCGTGAGTGGATGCGGCTGGTGGCCGCGCACGGTGGCGTGCACCACGGCTATTTCCTGCCCGCCGAGGGAGCCAGCGACAAGGCGGAGGCGCTGTTCAGTTTCGAGAGCCTGGCAGCCTACGAGCGTTACCGTGCGCGGTTCGGTAATGACCCGGAGTTCGTCGCGGCGGACAGCATCCGCAACGACTCGGGTTGTGTCGTGCGGTACGAGCGGACCTTCATGCGACCGCTCCTGCCGACCGACTGAGCCCGGCCGGTCCTACTGCTGCGCGTCGAGGTCGCGTGTCGCGTAGCGAAGGTGCTCCCACTCCTCGTCGAAGATCACCTGGAGGCAGTGCAGGACCGGCCGCTCGTGCGCGGGTGACCACGGGGTCGGCCGAGGCTCGGCGAGCAGCCCCGGTGTGACGGTCGCGAGGAAGCCGCGCACCATCGCCTGCCGCTCGGCACGCAGGTCGAGCACCTCGGCGAAGCTCGGATGCCGCGTAGCAAAGACCGACATGTCGAATCCATCCGTCTCGTACTCGGTGTATGGCTGCCCGAGCGGATGGAAGGGTTGCGGCAGGCGCAGGATCGCCTTGCCGAGCCATGCGTCCGTGGCGAACGCGAGGTGGCGCAGGGTCTGCGCGAACGACCACTCGCCACCGATCGAGGCCTCGGCGGTGCTCTGCGGCATGGACTCCACCCGGTCGACGGCCGCCGACCAGGCCCGTTCGAGTGCCGCCCACGCCACGCGCAGGCCCTCGGGATCGCCGGCATCCTTCAGCTCGCGGCCGGGAAACCGTCGGTTGAGCTCGGCCTCGACGAGCGGCACCACGTCGACACCGTTGATCAGCAGCGTGCCGTCCGCCAGCCACGGCGCATCGATGTCGAGCCCGCTGACATCGACGCCGCGCATGACCGCGCCGGCCAACGTCGACCTGTTGAACCGTGCGCCTCGTAGGTCCCTGTCGACGAACGTGGTGGTGTCGCCCTGTGTCATGACAGCCTCCGTCTCGATGGCGTTCGCGGCGATGCTAGCGGGCCGGTCCGACAGAGCCCGCCGCCCGATGTCCGGCGACGCGGGCTCCCGTGCAGCGCCGGCGGGCACCGACCCAGGGGGCGCCGAGCGCGGGAACATGCTCGCGGCGATGGCGACCGGTACCGCTGGCGAGGATTGCCGCGAGCATATGGACCGCCACCGGGAACGCCCTCACGCGCTCCGCTCACCGGTCACGCGCGTCCGCGGCAGCCGCCCGGCGCGGGACTCGCCGGAGAGGGCGTCGCCGTGAACGATGACGTCGTACGCCAGGTTGAGCCGCAGTGGTCTGGTGATGCTCTGCCGCCAGGTGACGCGCTGCCCGGTTGGGTCCTCGTGGACCACGATGTCGGTGAGGGGCGTGGTCTCGCCAGCGCCGGTCGCGCTGCCGTGGATCACGCCATCCTGTTCCTCGAAGTGGTAGGCGGCCTCGATGGTGCCGACGGGTGTCTTCATGCGGAGCAGCCAGGTGCCGACAATGGTGTTCATCTGCTTCGTGACTTTCCTTCTTCGAGGGGCGGGGCAGGTCAGGCCGCGTGCTGACCTGTGGTCTTCCAGGTGGTGCCGCGACGCTCGTACTCGAACAGCTCCTCGACCGCGTGCGCGGCCTGCGAACCGAAGTCCCGTTCGAGCAGGTAGAGGGCTACGTCGAGACCCGACGTCACGCCGCCGCCGCTGACCAGGCCGCCGTCGTCGACCACGCGCGCGCGGACGGCGTGCACGCCGGTGGCGTCGAGCATGTCGATGCCGAGCACATGCGTGGTCGCGGTGCGACCTTCGAGGAGACCGGCCATCGCGAGGGCGAGTGATCCCCCGCAGAAGGCCGCGACGGTGATCTTCGGGTTGTCGAGCGCGCGGCGGATGAGGGGCATCGCGTCGCTCTGCGCGAACCGACCCAGGAGTACGGGGATCGTCTCGTCTCCGGCGTCCGGGTCCCCGTCGACGGGGCCGACCGCACCCGGGACGACCACGTAGCCGGGTACGTCCGGATCGAGCCTGGCGGTGGCCGTCAGGGTGATCTGGGAGTTGCCGGCTCGTACGACGCCGGGACCGCTCGCGCTGACGAACTCCACGGCGAGCGCGCCACCGAGGAACTGACTGCCGGCGGTGAGCACCTCGAACGGGGCGATGACATCAAGGGGATCGAAGCCGTCGAAGAGCACGATCTGGACGTGGACCTGTGTCATTGAGGATCTCTTCCGGTGAGCGTTTCCTCCTATGTTTGCGCCGCGCCGGACCGCGTTGCCATGGCTATCAAGACAGATAGCTCCTGGATCTGGCCAATCGCGAAGTGCCCTATCCTGCGGGGGTGTACACCGTCGTCGTGCTTGCGCTCCCCGATGTGATTGCCTTCGATCTGGCCACCCCGATCGAAACCTTCGGACGCGTGCGCCTACCGGACGGCCGCCCGGGATACCGGGTCGTCGTCGCCGGTCACGAACCGTCCGTCCAGGCCGGTCCGGTGCGCCTGGCCGTCGATGAGGGGCTGGACGCGATCGAGCGGGCCGACCTCGTCGTGGTGCCAGGGAGGAACGACCCGTTGCAACCGTCGCCGCCCGCTGTTCTCGCGGCACTGCGGGCCGGAGCCCACCGTGGGACGCGAATCGCCTCGATCTGTGTCGGCGCGTTCACGCTGGCCGAAGCGGGCCTGCTCGACGGTCGAGACGCGACGACCCACTGGCTCGCCGCTGACGAACTCGCACGAAGGCATCCCGCTGTCCGGCTGAACCCGGATGTGCTCTACACGGACAACGGAAGCATCCTGACGTCCGCTGGCGCCTCGTCCGGTCTCGACCTGTGCCTGCACATCGTCCAGCGCGACTACGGGGTGGCCGTCGCGGCGGACGCCGCCCGCCTCGCCGTCGCGCCGCTGCACCGCCCCGGAGGGCAGGCGCAGTACATCGTTCGGAACCGGGCAACGCACCGGACGTCGACGCTGCAACGAGCGCTCTCGTGGATCGAGGCGAACGCGTACCGTGACCTGACCCTCGCGGACATCGCCGCCGCTGCCGGCATGAGCGTGCGCACGCTGACCCGCCGATTCAAGGACGAGACCGGGCAGAGCCCCATGCAGTGGGTGTCGGGGGTGCGCATCCGCCACGCGCAGGACCTGCTGGAGACCACGGACCACACCGTCGACCGGATCGCTGCCCAGACTGGCTTTCCGACGACCAGCAACTTCCGGTTCCAGTTCGGACAACTCCTCGGCGTCACGCCCGGGGCGTACCGGAGGGTCTTCCGTCCGCAACCGTCACCGGGTGTTGCCAGGGATCTCCCGAGCCGCCGGCGGTGAGGTGCTGCTCGTAGCTGGACACCTTGACGTCGACGAGCTCGAGGCAGTCGCTCAGCCGCGCCAACTGCTCGGTGATGTGGCGCCGGTGTTCCCGCAGCAGATCGAGCCGTTCGGCCTCGTTGCCGCTGCCTTCGCGGACGAGCTGGGCCAGGCGGCTGATCGTCGTGAGCGGCATGCCGGAAGCGCGGAACTTCACGCAGTTCGCCAGCCACTCGACATCCCAGGCGCTGTAGACACGCCTGCCGGACCCGTCCCGCCGCACGTCACCGGCCAGCAGGCCCGCACGCTCGTAGAGCCGCAGAGTGTGCACGCTCAAGCCGGTGCGCTGCGCCACCTGCCCGATACTCAGGTCCCCGTCCGCCATGGCGTCGACCGTAGCCATTGACCTAGACCTCGGTCTAGCACCTAGCGTCCGCGACATGACAAGCCACACGACCCACACCATGTTCGGCGCCCACAGCACCACCGCGGATGTCCTCGCCGGCATCGACCTGACCGGCAGGACCGCCGTCGTCACGGGTGGCTACTCCGGCCTCGGACTCGCCACGACCCGGGCGTTCGCCCAAGCCGGGGCTCGGGTCGTCGTCCCCGCCCTCCGGCCGGACGCGGCGCAACGTGCGCTCGCCGGCGTACCCGGGGTCGAGGTCGATCAACTCGACCTTGCCGACCTCGGCTCCGTCCGCGCGTTCGCCGAACGGTTCCTTCGCAGCCATTCCGCCCTCGACATCCTGATCGCGAACGCCGGGATCATGGCCTGCCCGGAGACACGGACAGGACCCGGCTGGGAAGCGCACCTCGCGATCAACCACCTCGGCCACTACGCGTTGGTGAACCTCCTGTGGCCCGCGCTCACCGCCGCCGGCACGGCTCGTGTCGTCTCGGTCGCCTCCGGGCGCAACCCGACGTGGCGTATCCGCTGGGACGACGTGCAGTTCGAGCGCGGGTACGACAAGTGGGAGGCGTACACCCAGTCCAAACTCGCGAATGTGCTGTTCGCCCGCCACCTCGACCTGCTCGGCAGAGGGCAGCGCGTCCGCGCCTTCTCGGTCAACCCCGGCTGGGTCCGCACGCCCCTGCAACGACACCTCGCGGTCGAGGAGATGGTCGCCGCCGGCTGGATCGACGCGGACGGAACTCCGACGCCGGGGCTGTTCAAGACCGTCGAGCAAGGCGCGGCGACCCAGGTCTGGGCCGCCACGTCACCTCAACTCGACGTGAACGGCGGCGACTACTGCGTGGACTGCCAGCGCACCGACGGCAGCCCCACAGACGACAGTGAGGCAGCCCGACTCTGGGCGCTGTCGGCCGACCTGACCGGCCTCGACGTCATCGGATAGCCCTCACGCTCGCGCTCGTCCGCCGTCCTCGGCAATGTCAGGCCTGGGCAGCGGCCGGCGGCGTAGCTCGCGCAACACGCCGTGCCGGTGCGCGGCCCACGCGAGGCGTCGGACGCTCGGGTGTCTGACGAACAGCACCGTCGCCCGACGGATCAAGCCGAACCGGTTGTCGCTGACCTGGTTGTCGATCGCCTGCCAGATCAGCTCGCGCGCCTTGGCGCTGTCCAGGACCGCCCGCACCTCACGTCGCACCGCGGGATCCTCGGCCGCCGAGGCGATGGCAGCGGCCTGACCCGGCCGGTCCGCGAGCGGCTCCACCACCGCCGCGACGAGCGGCCGGCGCACCTCGTCCCGCTCCAGCAGCAGCAACACCGCTTCCCGGATCTCGACAGTGTCCAAGCTGGACCGCAGCAGGCTCAACAGGCTGCTCTCCACCTCGCGATCCTGATCCGCGACGGACAGCGTGGCCAGCAGCACCGACACCTCGTCGAGATCGATGAGGTGTCGCAGCCCGCTGCGGAACTCCGGCAGCCCCCACGCGACCTGCAGAGCCTTCACGAGATTGCGGTTCATGAGCCACCCGCTACCCGGAAGCGACAGCCGGCGAAACCCCGAGGCCGGCCGGGATTGATCAGCTGAGGCTTCTACAGCGTGGATGCCTGCTGCTCGGACATCGTCACCTCACCGGGTTGCCGGCGCGGTAGACGGCGAGCGGGCGGCGCAGTGCGCTGATGTCGCTCGTCGGGTCGCCGTCCACGACCAGCAGGTCAGCCTCGAACCCGGGTCGGACGCGGCCCTGGCGCCGCCCCAGGCCACACACCTCGGCACCCACCGAGGTGGCCGCGGTGAGGGCGGCGGCGGCGGGAATGCCGCAGGCGACGTACTCGACCAGCGTCTCTGGCAGGATCCCGTGCGGCTTCGCGGGGCCGAGACCCGCGTCCGAACCGGCCACCAGGCGGACCCCGGCCCGGTGCAGGGTGGCGGCGCCGTCGCGCAGCGTTGCCGCACTGAGCCCGGCCCGCGCCGCCATCGCCACCACCTCCGGCGGCGTGACCACGGCCGGGTCGGTGCCGAGCGTGGCACAGACCGCCACCCCGGACGCGGCCAGGCGGTCCGCGACCTCGTCGGGGACGTGGGCGCCGGCCGCGGTCACGCACGTGCAGTGCTCGATGCCGTCGACACCGACGCGCAGCGCCTGCTCGACGGCGTTGAGCGCGTGCGCGTGCACTGTCACCGGCAGGTCCAGATCGTGCGCCCGGGTCAGCGCGGCGGTCAGCTCCTGGTCGGTGAACTGCGGCCGGGTGGTGTCCGTGCCGGGGGTGAACACGCCGCCGCTGGCCATGACCTTCACCAGGTCGGCCCCGGCTGCCGCCTTCAGGCGTACGGCCTCGCGGATCCCGTCGACGCCGCTCACCTCGCCCCCCATCGACCAGCAGTGCCCGCCGACGGTGGTGACGGGGGCACCCGAGGCCACCACCGTGGGCAGGTCGTCGCGCACCTCCCGGGCCCGCCACCGGAGCACGGCACCGCGCCGGTCGCCCAGGTCCCGGACGGTCGTGACGCCAGCCGCCAGATGCGCGCGCAGTGACGCCTCGACAACCGCGTCGAGGTCCGTCTCGGGACGCTCGGCGAGCCGGCCGAGCGCGTCGGGACCGGCATCGGCGCACAGGTGTACGTGAGCGTCCACCAGCCCGGGCAGCACGGTGCCGTTCGGCTCCTCGCGCACGGGCCAGCCCTCCGGCGCCTCGACCCGGCCCCGCTGCACGTCGACGATGCGCCCACCGTCCAGCAGGACCAGCACCCCGCCGTCCACGAGTCGTTCGCCGTCGAACATCCGCGCCACCCGGATCGCACGTTTCGTCATCGACCCTCCCCGTTGATGTGAACCGCTCCGGTCAGGCTCTCATTCGGCGGCGACGGAATCCTGCTCGAACTCTGGCCCCTGCGACGGCGGCGGCAACCAGGGACGGTCACGGTCCTGACATCGCCGGCCCATCCAACGACGTCGGCGGGGCCCGGACGAAGCGGAATAGGCTTCAGCGATGACTGGTGTGCTCAGTGGTGCCCGAAGCCCGGTGAACCCCCTTCGCCAGCTCACGCTCGACCAGCTTCGGCAACGGACGAGCCTCAAGTGGCGGGAGTACCCCGACGACGTGCTGCCGCTCTGGGTGGCAGAGATGGACGTGCCGCTGGCCGAGCCGGTCGCGCGGGCGATCACCGACGCCGTCGCGCGCGGCGACACCGGCTACACCTCCGGTACGGCGTACCCGCAGGCGCTGGCGGAGTTCGCCCGGCGTCGGTGGGGTTGGGACGGGCTGGCAGTGGAACGCACCGCGCTGGTGCCCGACGTCATGCACGGCATCGTCGAAGTGCTGCGGCTGGTCACCGAGCCGGGGGACGCGGTGGTGGTCAACTGCCCGGTCTACCCACCGTTCTACGAGTTCGTGGCGCACGCCGACCGCCGGATCGTGGAGGCGCCACTCGGCCAGGACCTGCGGATCGACCTCGACACGCTGGAGGACGCGTTCCGGCAGGCTCGGGCCGGTGGGCGGCCGGCGGCGTACCTGCTGTGCAGCCCGCACAACCCGACCGGCGTCCTGCACACCGTGGACGAGTTGACCGCCGTCGCCCGTCTGGCCGAGCGGCACGGGGTGCGGGTGGTCGCCGACGAGATCCACGCGCCGGTGGTGGGTGGGGGAGCGCGCTTCGTGCCGTACCTCTCGGTGCCCGGCGCGGAGAACGGCCTGTCACTGATGTCCGCGTCCAAGGGGTGGAACCTGGCCGGTCTGCGCGGTGGTCTCCTGATCGCCGGCCCGGCGGCGGCCGGTGACCTCGCCCGAGTTCCGTTCGAGGCCAGCGTCAGCACCAGCCACCTCGGCGTGATCGCCCACACCGCCGCCTTCACCGACGGCGGCGAGTGGCTCGACGCCCTGCTGGCCGGCCTGGACGACAACCGTCGGCTCCTCTCCGCGCTGCTCGCCGAGCACCTGCCGGCCATCCGTTACCAGCCCGGTCAGGCCACCTATCTCGCCTGGCTCGACTGCCGTGCCCTGGGCCTCGGCGACGACCCCGCCGCGGTGTTCCTCGACCGGGGCCGGGTGGCGCTCAACTCCGGTCTGGCCTTCGGCACCGGCGGCAGCGGGCACGTCCGGTTGAATCTGGCCACCGCGCCGGAGCTGATCACCGAGGCGGTACGCCGGATGGCCGTCGCCGTCGCTCGCCCATAGGGGGACTCCGCGTGGTGCGGCCGGGCTCAGCGACCCTCGACCGCGGAAGCGACAGTGGCCGGGGCGTTCAGGGGCGCGAGCTGGTCCGCACCGAGCCCGTAGCGCTGGGCGAGGTACGCGGGGTCCTGCCAGGTGATCAGCGAGCCCGGCTGGCCGTCGTCGCGCACCATGAGCCGCATCGGCAGGTCGATGGCGATCTCGGGACGGGCCAGCATGAGCGGCGTGCCCGCCTGCGGGTTCCCAAAGATGATCACCTGCGTGTCGGGCATGCTCAACCCGACCTTTCGGGCGGCCGCCGCATGGTCGACCACCGCCACCACCGCAGCACCGACCCGTTGCGCCTCAGCCCGCAGCGCGGAGATCGTCTCTCCGACACCGTGAGCGCTCCGCCTGGTCATCAGTCCGTCGTTCACGGTCGAACCCCCGCTCACCGTGTCGCTGGGCGAATCCCTCTCATCCTGCTCGCAACCGGGCCGGTTCGCGGGGGTTTGCCGCCAACCCGCCGTCGGCACCGCGTCAGGCTCCGGTAACACCCGCGCTCCGCCGTACGAATAAGGGGTGTAACGGCTACGAGAGGACGGCCTGTGAATGACCCCAGCCCAGCGGAGGATGACATCTCCGGCGTCGGAGTCGACCCGGTGGCCTTCGCGGTCTTCTACCGGCGGCACGTGGAGGCGGTGGGCCGGTTCGTGGCACGGCGGGTCGACGACCCGCACCTCGCCGCCGACCTGACCGCCGACGTGTTCCTCGCGGTGATCGAGTCGGCAGCAGGTTACCGGCCGGACCGGGGCAGCCAGATCGGCTGGCTGTACGGGGTGGCCCGCAACGTCATCGGCGACGAGCGACGGCGGGCGGCCCAACGGCTGCGGGTGACCGGCCGGCTGGCCGGACGACGGGACCTGGGCCCCGACGACATTGCCCGCATCGAGGAGCGCATCGATGCCGAGTCGGCGGCCCGCCGTACCCATCGCGCGCTGAGCGAGCTGCCCGAGGACACCCGGACGCTTGTCGAACTGATCGCCGTGGACGGCCTCACCGTCGCGGACGCGGCGACCGCCCTCGGGATCTCGCCGGTCGCCGCCCGGGTCCGTCTGCATCGTGCCCGTCGCGTCGTCCGCGCTGTGCTCGCCCGCCCAGTCACCACCCTCGCCTGATGGAAGGAGATGGCGTCATGAACAAGACCGATCAGTCGTCGCACGGTTTCGAGGAGCAGCTCCTCACGGACCTGACCGCACACGTCGCCCGGCGGGCCGACCTGATCTCGGCGGCCCGTCCCGCCGGACGTCGTGCCTGGTTCCTGCGCGGTTGGCGCCTCGCCGGGGCGTTCGGGCTGGCAGTCGCACTGACCGCCGGTGCGCTGGCGGTCCAGACGATGAGAGTGGGCGACAAGCCGCCGCCCACTGCCAGCGCCGCGGAGATCTTCCGGAGGGCGGCCGACGCCGCCCGGCAGCAGCCCGAGCTCACCGCTCGACCCGATCAGTACGTCTTCACGGAGCGCCTGGCGACGACGCGGGAGATGCCGGACAGCGGCCCGTACATCACCATTCGCGTGCAGAGGTGGGAGTCGGCTGGGGGAGTCGCCCACGCGCAGACACGTTTTCGACCGGAGGCCGACCCGAACGGGTGGAGCGATCTGAGGGTGCACCGCATGGATGATCCCGTTGATCCCGACAAGGAGCTCGACGCGTTCCCGCCGCCCGCGTACCACGACGATCTGCCCACCGATCCGGACGAGCTGCTTCGACACCTTCGGGAACACCCGGTCGACCTGCATCTTCCCGAGGGTGCCGACGAAGAGGCCGTCTACGGGGACGTGAGCATGGCGTACACCACCGCGCGGTCGATGCTCGACGGTTACGTGCCGCCCCGAGCGCTGGCGGCGCTGTACGAGCTGCTGGCTCGGGAGCCCGGAGCGGTCGTCATCTCGGGCGACGTGGTGGACGCCGCCGGCCGGCACGGGGTGGC
Source organism: Micromonospora sp. M61 (assembly GCF_018070245.1). NCBI lineage: Bacteria > Bacillati > Actinomycetota > Actinomycetes > Micromonosporales > Micromonosporaceae > Micromonospora > Micromonospora sp. M61. The sequence goes on from NZ_JAGPYA010000049.1 coordinate 40,754, forward strand.
GATTCGGATGCCCGGCGTGATCGGTGGCCACGAGGACTTCATCTTCGACCGGGACAGCCACGTCTTCCTCGGCAGACGTGGGTCGGTGGTGCGCAACGGCAAGGAGTCGCTGTACTCGACTGCCGCGTTCATCCGGCTCGCCATCGTGGACCGACCGGGGCAACTGCCCTGACCGGTGCTGGGATCGCCTGTGCGCGGCTCACCGCGCCGATCTCCTACCCGGTTGGTCGGTCCTCACCCAGCCAGGAGAGGTCGCGTAGTGAGCCTTCCAGGTGCGCGATCGCGATGGTCGCGACGGTGTCCACGCCGACCCCGGTGTGGGCGACGATGCGCCGAGCCACAGTGATCGCCTCCTGCGGGTTGGTCGCCTCGAACAGCAGTGACACCAGCGCGCGTACCGCGGCGCACCTGCCGTCGATGTCCTCCAGCAACCGGGGGTGTCGCTCGACGAGCCGGGTGAGGCGGTGGTCGACCACCGCGTCGAGCATGGGCTGCGCCCGTCGCCGCAGCGTCGCCCGCAGTGCGGCCCCGCCGTGCGGGGCGCGCAGCAGGTCTGCCGGGTCGGCGCCGGCGCGGAACTCGGCCGCCAGCAGCGGGCCGGGACAGCGCGCCTGTCGGAGCAGGTGCCACGCGCGGTCCACCGCCGCGCGGCCCGCCGGGTCCGCGTCGAAGGCCGTGACCAGGCCCCGCGCGGCACCGGGCAGCTCCCGCAGGATGGTGGCCTGGGTGTCACTGAGGGTGGTGCCGCAGGGCGCGAAAGCCACCGCTCCGGTCCGGCCGGACCGGGAGTAGGACAGCCACACCGCGAGGACGTCGGCGGGCCCTTCGACGAGGACCGGGGTCCATCGGGCGGTGATGCGGTCCTGCTGCTCGGCGAGACCGAACAGCAGGTGGCTCTTGCTGTAGATCGCTGTCCGCGGGTTGTTGAGGTACTTCGGTACGTCTCCGGCATGTGGGCCGGCGCGGCCGAGGAATGCCACTGTGTGCCCGGCCGGGTCGCGTACCGGGAACATGACCCGGTCGCGGAACACGTCGATGAGGCGGTCCGGGCCGGTCCGGGTGCGGGTCGACAGGCCGGCGCCGATCAACTCCTCCGGTGTGAAGCCGGCGGCGCGCAGGTGGGTGGTCAGCGCACTCCAGCCCGGTGGGGCGTACCCGACCCGCCACGGCCACTCCCGCTGCACGAGGACACCGAGGCCGCGTTCGGCGAGGTAGGCGCGCGGCGCGTCGGCGTGCGCGAGCTGCGCGCGGTAGTACGACACCGCGGCGTCGACGGCCGCCAGCAGACGCCCGGGCTCAAGCCCGGCGCCGCGTACCGCTGGCGTCGGCTGACGGAGTCGGGGTGCGCCCATCGGCTACCTCCGGGATCCACGCTAGCTGCCGCCGGCCCGTCACCGCCAGGATCGGGGTACGCCCCTGCGTTCAGTACGGGTAGCCGGGAATGTTGAGTCGCACGCTGTAGAGGCCGGAGTCGTTCCGGGGGCCCGAGGTGACGTAGAGGGTCTGCCGGTCGGTGCCGCCGAACGCCACGTTGGTCGTACCGGAGGTGCCAGCCCGGATCGTGCCGAGTTGTGTGCCCGTGGGGGAGTAGACGTGCACCAGGGAGTCCGAGCCCGACGCCCAGTACACGTTGCCCGCGCAGTCGATCGTCGCGCCGTCCGGACCACCGATGTAGTTCACGAAGACGCTGCGAGCGCCGGTGCTGCCGTCGGGCTGGACGGCGTACTTGTAGATCTTGTTCTCGGAGTAGGCACCCACGTACAGTGCGGTCCCGTCCGGCGAGAGCGCGATGCCGTTGGGTTGGCGCAGCCGGTCGTCCACCAGTGACACCTGGCCGCCGGAGACGCGGAAGACGCTGGTACGCCCGCTCATCTGGTCGGCGCGGTTGCCGCGCTGGAAGTTCGGGTCGGTGAAGTAGACGACGCCATCCGAACGGACCGCGACGTCGTTGGGCGAGTTGAACGCCCGGCCCTGGTAGTTCGCCGCGACGGTGCTGCGGGTCCGGTCGCTCAGCCGGTACGCGGACACGCTCCGCTGGTCGTGGGTCGCCGCGACGACCTGCTGGGCGTCGGCGCTGAGCGCCAGGCCGTTGCTGCCCGCGTTGGCGATGAACGTGTCGAAGGTCGCCGGCGGGGTGAACCGACGGATCGTGGACGGCTGGACGTTGTACGGCCCGGTGCCCGCGGCCATGTCGGACATCAGGAGGTAGCCACCGTCGGCGACCCAGACCGGCCCTTCGAGGAACGAGAATCCACCCTGGATCCTGGGCGCTGTTACGGAACTGGCCGGTAGCGGCGGGCCGTATCCGGCCCCCGTCGGGCAGGCGCCTGCTGGCGTGCCGGGCGGATTGGCGAGCGCGCCACCGGCTGCGGAGTGAGCGCTAACATGAGCGGCACGCAGAGTGTCCGGGGGAGCGGCGGCGGCCCCGCTGGTGAGGGGTGCGGTGCTGAGCGCGAGGCACAGACCGCCCAGCGCGGCGATGGTGGGACGCCAGTTCATCGAAGACTCCTGTCGACGTCGGCGGGCGCGAAGCCCGGCGATCGACGGCGGGCGTGGTCGCGAGGGCGGCACGGCGCGCGCGGGCCGTCAACGTGGGTACGACGCAGCATATGCGACAAGCCAGTGATTAATGTCAATGCACGGTCTGTTGTTTTGCCAGATTTCCGGCGCAGTGGCCACTGCCTCAGGCGGTCGTGGACGGTCGCTGTGCCCTGATCCCCACGATGCCGGCCACCAGGAGCACCGCCACCGGCAGGAACGCGCCACCGATGCCCAACCCGAGCAGCAGCCCCCACGCGGTGATGATCAGCGCGGCCACCACGTCGGCGACCACTGTCAGCCGACCGATCCGCTGCGCGAGCACCGGCAGCGTCGCGGCCACCACTGGCACGCCGAGCAGGTAGCTGGCCGCAGCCCCGGAATCATCCACGGTGTAGGGAGTCAGCGCGGCGGCCACCAGCACCGTGATCACCAGAGCCGACCACCGGACCACCCGTCGAGCGTCGACCGGCTTGCGGACCAGGACCACGACACCGACGAGCAGGACGCCGACGATCGCCCCGACGGTCACCAGATCAATCATCGTGCCCTCCCGACCGCAGGTATGGTGCCGCCATGGCATCCCCAGTCTGGGCCGACGGTACGGCCTACGAGGCCTACGTGGGTCGGTGGAGCCGGCTCGTCGCGGTGGAATTCCTGCGCTGGCTCGACCTGCCGCGCGGGCTGCGCTGGCTCGATGTGGGTAGCGGCACCGGCGTGCTGACCTCGACCGTGCTGACGACCGCGCAACCGCGCCAGATCACCGGCGTGGACCCCTCCGAGGGGTTCGTGACGCAGGCCCGCGCCCAGGTCACCGACCCGAGGGCCGACTTCGCAGTCGGCGATGCCCGGGTGCTGCCCCTGCCGGACGACGCCGTCGACGTGGTGGTAAGTGGTCTGGTGCTGAACTTCGTACCCGAGCCGGCGCGGGCGGTGGCGGACTTCGCCCGCGTGGTCAACCCCGGTGGGGCGGTGGCCGCGTACGTCTGGGACTACGCCGAGGGAATGGAGATGATGCGGCACTTCTGGGACGCGGCCAGCGCGCTCGACCCCGCCGCTGCTGCCCGGGACGACGGCCGCGGCTTCTCGCTGTGCCGGCCGGATGTGCTCGAGGCGCTGTGGCGCGACGGCGGGCTCACGGACATCTCGGTACGGGCGATCGAGGTGCCGACCGTCTTCGCCAGCTTCGCCGACTACTGGACACCGTTCCTCGGCGGGCAGGGCTCCGCCCCGGCGTACCTGGCCTCGTTGGCGGAGCCCGAGCAGGCCGCCCTGCGGGATCTGCTCGCCGCCCGGCTGCCGCCCGGACCCGACGGGTCGATCCGGCTCACGGCCCGCGCCTGGGCGGTCCGTGGCACCCGGCCGACGACTGGCGCGTCGCCGATGTAGCAGCCCCGCCGGTGACTGGGAGAGGGGCTGCCAGCACCGTTAGCGCAGGTACGCGGACAACCGGTCGGCGAGCTGCTGCGGATGGCTGAACGACACCGCGTGGCAGCCGTCGATCTCATCCGGGGTGACGCCGAATCGGTCGGCGGCCACCCGGCGCTGGAAGTCCGCCGGAAAGAACTGGTCCTCGCGGGCGATGAGCACCTTCGTCGGCACGTCCGGCCAGGCGTTCAGAGGCCACGGCTCGTTGGCCTCGGCGCTGATCTGGTCCCGGTTGTGCGCCGCAGCCTGCGCGATCAGCTCGGCCGGCACCCCGTTGTAGAACTGCTCCTCCTCGGTGAGCCCTTCCGCGCCGCGATAACCGGTGTTGCCCCACCAGTCCCCGGGCTTTTCGCCGGGCTCGGGGATCATCGGTGTGAGCAGGACGATCAGCCGCACCGGCAGCCGGTCGGCGATCAGCGGCGCGGTGAACGCGCCATACGAGTGGCCGACGACCACAGGATCGCGCCGGTCGCCGATCGCGCTGACGACCGTGTCGCAGAACTCGGCGAACCCCGCCGACCTGTCCTCGATCGGCAGGTCCGGCACCACCACGTCGTGGCCGCGGCTGGTCAGCTCGGGGACCACGAGATGCCAGTCCCAGGCGCTGCCCCCACCGCCGTGGATCAGAACGAAAGTCGCCATGACCCGAAGCCTCGCACCCGGGTACGACATGCGCGTTGGCAAGCGATGAAGCCGCCCAGCGGCGACAATGGCAAGGGTGGCGCCCGCCTTCGTCCTGCACGATCACCGCAAACCACGGCCGCACTTCGACCTGCGGCTCGAGGAGGGCGGTGTGCTGCGCTCCTGGGCAGTGCCGCGGGGCCTGCCGGACAGCCCCCGCGACAACCGGCTCGCCATCGCCGTGCCCGACCACCACCTCGATCACCTCACCTACGAGGACGCCGACAAGTCGATCGCCGACATCGGCACCTGGGAGGAGCACGACCGCACCGACCGTCGGATGCTGTTCACGTTGCACGGCCGCACCGGCAGTCGGCGGTACGCGCTGATCCGCACCGGTGAGGGGTGGCTGCTCCACCTGACGAAGGAACAGCCCTCCGACGATCTCGGATAGTTGCTGTCGTCGACCCTCTGGACTTCACGTCTGCGCGGGCCGGGCGGTGCCGTCGGATCACCGCATCGCCTCTGCGAGGTCGGCGGCGGTGTCGAACGCGGACGCTGCCCGTGCGGTCTCGTCCGCGGTGAGCACGACACGATCGACTCGACTCAGCATCTCCGTCGCGGTCTCCTGGTCGTGCAGCACCATCGCCAGTTCGGCGCGGTAGACGAGAACCTCCACCTGTGCGACCGGGTCGTCGTCGGCCTGCGGCCGGGCCAGCGCGCTGTCGAGGATCCGGACGGCCTGGTGGACGTCGCCCCTGGAGTCGGCCTGCACGACGGCGTTCGCCAGGGCTTTGGCGAGCCGTCCGTCGGGCGTCGTGGCTGGCGCGGGCGTCGTGGTGGCGTTCTGTACGACGCGGATCCAGTTGCCACCCGGGTCGATGACGCTGAACCCGCCCAGACCGTCGTAGTTCTTCCGCGCCCGGGGCCGGGTCATCCGTGGCATGCCGGACACCAGCACCTTGCCGTACGCGGCCCGCATGCCCGCCGCGAACGCCCGGTGCAGTTCCCCGATATCCGAGGTGAGGACGAGGCAGGAGCCGTAGGACTGTTCCGGGTCGAACCCGGTCATCTCGAAGAAGTGCAGATGCAGATCCTCGCGCCGCAACGCCACGTACGGGCTGGGCTTGCGTTGTTGGTGCGTGGCGTGGAATCCGAGAGCCGCGTAGAAGGTGACGATGTCGTCGATGGACGCGCAGGGCAGCAGGGGAACGGTCACCTCGTTGGTCATGGCCTATTCCTAGGCGTCGCGGAGGGCCTGTCGCACATGGAAATAGCCGTCCGTCGCCTTCAGCGGGCCGATCGGGTGATGCGGCCGATGCGTCGCTGCGGCAGCGCCCTCCGGCGATCAGCACTCCGGCAGAAGCCTCGTCACCGCATAATCAGGGCGTGCGGTCCAAGAGCGACAATCCTCGTCTGGTGCGTCAACCCGGTCGGTTGATCTCCTTCAGCGACGCTGTGTTCGCCATCGCCGTGACGCTGCTCGTGCTGGAGATCCAACCCCCGCAGGACTTCGGGCATCTCCTGCGGGGCCTCGGCGCGCTGTGGCCGTCGTACCTGGCATACGCGCTGAGCTTCCTGCTCATCGGGCAGGTGTGGGTCAACCACCACGTCATGTTCGACCGGGTCCGGCACGTCGACCGGGAGGTCCTGTTCCTCAACACCCTGCTGTTGATGGTCATCGCCTTCCTGCCGTTCTCCACGTCGTTGCTCGCCGACGCGTTGCGCGCGGAACAGGGTCTGCGCGTCGCGGTCGTCGTCTACGGCGCCACACTGTGGACGGCGGCGGCCTTGTTCAACATAATTTGGGCCCATCTCCGCCGCGCCAAACTGCTGGACCCCGACCTGGGCCCCTTCGGCATCCGGGCCATCGGCCGCAGGTTCGCGCTCGCGCTGGTCTGGATCGGCTCAGGCATCCTCGTCGGCGCGTTCGTGCCGATCGCGGGTGTCGTCATCATCGCCGGCTTCCTGCCCGCCTACTACCTCCCCATCCGCGGCGAGTACGGCGAGGACACGGCCACCGACCGGCCCGGCTAGCCCCCCACGACCCCCGACGTTCGCGGATCGCCGGATCGCTGGGTGTCCCGGTGTGGACGCGGTCGGCGTCGGGTTAGCCTGCTGTCGTGGCGGGAGCTGAACTGGATGAGTTGATCGTCGCGGACGGCGACGGGCTTCGTGCGTGGTTGTTGGCCAACCACGCCACGTCACCGGGCATCTGGCTCGCACTGGCCAGGAAGGGCGGCACCGTCACCACGCTGACCTGGCAACAGGCGGTTGACGAGGGGCTGTGCTTCGGCTGGATCGACGGGCAGGCCCGTAAGCGGGATCAGGAGAGCTCCTGGATCCGGTTCACCCCACGCAGGCCCCGCAGCTCGTGGTCGCAGCGCAACGTCGCCAACGTGGCTCGGCTGGAGGAGCAGGGTCGGATGCTGCCTCCGGGCCGCGCAGCGGTGGACGCCGCGAAGGCGGACGGGAGGTGGGCGGCCGCCTACGCTCCTCCCTCGGAGGCCGAGGTGCCGGCCGACCTTCTCGCCGCGATCGCCGCCGACCCCGCTGCCCAGGCCATGCTCGACGTCCTCACCAAGGCCAATCGATTCGCTCTCATCCACCGCGTCAACGGCGTCAAGCGGGCTGAGACGCGGGAGCGGAAGATCCGCGAATTCGTCGCGATGCTGGCCCGCCACGAGACGTTCTATCCGCAGAAGGCCAGGCCAGCGGATCCGCCGCCATCGGCATAGCGCATCCGTCCGAGGGCGGCGGCAGAGGCGAAACGGCTGTACCGGATGACTGGTGGGCCGACGACGGGGATCCGCCGTGTCAGGAGTTAGGGGTGGGCCGACGCCGGCCGGGTCCGTAGATTCAGCTTCGGTTGCGTTTGTGCGGCCGCGAGGGGGCTGGCCATGCTGTTGCCGTCGTTGTCCGGAGATGTGCCCGATCGTGCGGACGCCGTACGCGTCGACGGCGACGCCATCTCCCGGGAGGCGTTGCGGGCCGCTGCGGGCGCGGTGGCCGCCGACATCGCCGGAGCCGGGACGGTGGCGGTGCTCGCCACCCCGAGCGTGGCAACGGTCGCCGCCATCGTCGGTGGCCTGTTGTCCGGGGTGGCGGTGGTTCCGGTGCCGCCGGACACCGGCGCGGCCGAACTCGCCCACGTGCTCACCGACTCGGGGGCCCAGCTGCTGCTGGCCGGTGAACCGGACGCGCCGGTGCTGGCGGACTGTCCGATACCCGTGGTGCCGGTCGACCCGGGCCGGCGTGGTGAGGTGCCGACGAGCGGCCCCGCCCCGTCCACGACCGGGTTGATCCTCTACACCAGTGGCACCACCGGCCCGCCGAAAGGCGTGCTGTTGAGTCACGCGGCGATCCGGGCCGGTATCGACGCGGTCGCGCACGCCTGGGACTGGACCGACGAGGACGTCCTCGTGCAGGGTCTGCCGCTCTATCACGTACACGGTCTCATCCTGGGTCTGCTGGGACCGCTGCGCGTCGGTTCGCCGCTGGTGCACACGCGGCGGCCGACCCCGGGCCGGTACGCGGCCGCCGGCGGTTCGCTGTACTTCGGGGTGCCGACGGTGTGGAGCCGGATCTGTGCCGAGCCGACGGCCGCCCGTGCGCTGTCCGCGGCCCGGCTGCTGGTCTCCGGCAGCGCGCCACTACCCGCGCCGGTCTTCGCCGAGCTGGAGGGGCTGACCGGGCACCGGCCCGTCGAGCGGTACGGCATGACCGAAACCCTGATAACGCTCAGTACGCGCGCCGACGGCCCTCGTCGAGTCGGGTCGGTCGGCCGTCCGGTACGCGGGGTGCAGGCCCGGCTCGTGGACGACGCGGGTGCGCCGGTGCCGGCCGACGGGCAGACCTTCGGGGCGTTGCAGATCCGTGGCGAGACGCTTTTCGACGGCTACCTGCACCTGCCCGACAAGACCGCCGAGACGTTCACCGCCGACGGCTGGTTCCGCACGGGCGACGTGGCGACGGTCAGCGAGGCGGGGGAATACCGCATCGTCGGGCGGGCCAGCGCCGACATCATCAAGAGCGGCGGATATCGGATCGGTGCCGGTGAGATCGAGGACTGCCTGCTCACCCATCCGCAGGTGCGCGAGGTGGCGGTGGTCGGCGCCCCGCACGACGACCTGGGCCAGGAGGTGGTGGCGTTCATCGTCGGCGAGCAGTCACTGGCAGCTCGTACGCTGGTGACCTATGTGGAAAAGCGGCTGGCCCGGCACAAAAGGCCGCGCCGTGTCCACCTGGTGGAATCGTTACCGCGTAACGCCCTCGGCAAGGTGCAAAAGACAACTTTACTGTCGCTGATGGAATCGGGTACGTTGCCGGGCGGTAACTGACACATGGCATTTCGGTGACCTGCCTGGCCGAAAGGTCGAGTTTGGCTGGGACCTTCGGTCAGCTAACCGGCTCTCATATTTTCGACCCGTGGTGACTGCTCGTAGTCTCTAGGCGAACACGGGGGGTGAGTCGTGCATTTAGATGTCTCTATCTCCAGGCCGAACTGGCTACGGTTGCAGGGCTGGGTCGCCAGCCGACCGAAACGACGGCGTCGAGCGACACCGACGCCGCGTCACCGCGGGGGAGGTGCTCGTGGAGGTACGGGTTCTGGGGCCGCTTGAGGTTCTGATCGACGGCAATCGGTTGGACCTGGGCGGACACCGGCAGCAGATCGTGTTCGCCAGCCTGGCGCTGGAGGCCAACCGGGTCGTCCCGGTGGGGCGCCTGATGGAGGCCATCTACGGCGACGACCTGCCCAGCACCTCGCGGGCCCAGGTGCAGATCTGCGTCTCGGCGCTCCGACGCCTGTTCAACACCCACGACCATCCGGACACCATCGTCACCCGGTCCCAGGGCTATCTGCTCCGGGTCACCGATGGCGACCTGGACCTCGACCGGTTCGTCAGTCTCGTCGAGGGCGGTCGCCGGGCCCGTTCCAGCCAGAACTTCGACGAGGCGGTCCGACACATTCGCGCTGCCCTTGCTCTGTGGCGTGGCCGTGCCCTCTACGGGCTGGAAAGCCGGCTGGTCCAGTCGGCGGCCAACCGCCTCGACGAACGGCGGATCAACCTCCACGAGGACTGCGTCGAACTCGAACTCGAACTCGGCCGGCACCGCGATCTCATCCCCGAGCTCTCCGACCTGGTCGAACAGCACCCGCTGCGCGAACGGCTCCGTGGCCAGCTGATGCTCGCCCTGTACCGATCCGGCCGTCAGGCCGAGGCTCTCGGCGTCTACCGGCAGGCCCGCCGCACCATGATCGATGAGCTGGGCCTCGAACCGAACCAGTGGCTTCAGCAACTGGAACACGCCATCCTCACCTCCGACGAGGAACTCGCCGCACCGGTCTCACCCGCGCCCGCCCCGCCATCGGCCGTCCCACCAGCGCCGATCTCCCCAGCGCCGCCGCTGCTGCTGCCCGTGCCGGTCCCGCCGGCGCTGGTCGTCGCACCGGTGGACGACCTTGCCCTCGGCGCGATCACTCCGCCGGTGATCGTCGCTCCCACCGAACCGGTCGTCCCGGTCACCGTGCCCTGCCTGCTACCCACGGACATCGCCGACTTCACCGGCCGGTCCAAGCAGATCGACGTGATCGAGCAGCAGCTGTTGATGGCCGCCGAGAGCCCGACGCAGTTCGCGGTGCCGATCGTGGTGGCAGCCGGTAAACCGGGCATCGGCAAGACCACCCTGGCCGTGCACGTGGCGCACCGGGCCGCGGCGCGGTATCCGGACGGCCAGTTGTTCGCCGACATGCACGGCCGCAGCCCACAGCGCGTCGGCCCGATGCAGGTGCTGGAACGCTTCCTGCGGACCCTCGGCGTCCCCGGGACCGCGATGCCCGAAGTGCTGGAGGAGCGCGCCGAGCTCTACCGTGACCTGCTCTCCGACCGCCGGATGCTGATCGTGCTGGACAACGTGGCCGGTGAGAGCCAGGTGCTGCCGTTGCTGCCCGGCACCCCCCATTCGGCGGTGCTGGTCACCAGCCGCAGCCGCCTGGCCGGGCTGCCGGGCGCTATCCACCTCGACGTCGACGTCTTCGACGAGGAGCACTCGCTGGAACTCCTGGCGCACGTCGCCGGCCGGGAACGGATCGACCAGGAGCCCGCCGCGGCCGCGCAACTGGCCTACCTGTGCGGGAACCTGCCCCTGGCGCTGCGGATCGCGGGCGCCCGACTCTCCGCCCGCCAGCACTGGACCGTCGAGCACCTGGTCGAGCGGCTCGACAACGAGGCGCGGCGGCTGGACGAGCTGAAGCACAGCGGGATGGGGATCAGGGCCAGCATCTCGCTCACCTACGACAGCCTCACCGAGGAGGCCCGCCGGCTCTTCCGTCGACTCGCGGTCCTCGACGTCCCGTCGTTCTCCGGGTGGGTCAGCGCCGCACTGCTGGACGAGCCCGTGATGGACGCCCAGGACCTGCTGGACGACCTCGCCGAGGCGCAACTGGTGGAGAGCACCAGCATGGGGCCGGGGCAGGTCCCGCAGTACCGGTTCCACGACCTGATCCGGGTCTTCGCCCGCGAACGGCTCGCCGCCGAGGAGACCGTCGCCGACCGCAACGCCGCCCTGTGCCGGGTGCTCGGTGCCCTGCTGTTCCTCGCCGAGGCCGCCCACTGCGGCCTGCACGGCGGCGCCTACTTCGTCCTCAACAGCGACGCACCGCGCTGGCCGTTGCCGGACCGGCTCACCGGCCAGCTGGTCACCCATCCCCTGAACTGGTTCGAACGGGAGCGGCACTCGCTGGTCGCCGGTGTGCGTCAGGCCGCGCAAGCCGGCTTCACCGATCTGTGCTGGACGCTCGCCCACACCGCGGTGACCCTCTTCGAGCCGCGCATCTACCTCAACGACTGGCGGGAGACCCACCGCATCGCGCTCGCCGCCAGCCTGGCGGCGGGTGACAGCCGGGGACAGGCCGCCATGCTCTACTCCAACGGCTCACTGTGCCTCGCCGAACAGCGGTTCGACGAGGCGCGCCGCGACCTGGAAGCCGCCGGGGCCATCTTCCGTGGGCTCGGCGACGAGCAGGGGCTGGCGCTGGTCACCCGCAACATCGCGTTCGCCGACCGGATCCGGGGCGACCTGCCGGCCGCCACCACCCGCTACGAGCACGCGCTGGCGAGCTTCCGGCGCAGCGGCGACCTGGGCGCGGCCGCCTACGTGCTGCACAGCCTGGCGCAGGTGCACACGGAGAGCGGCAATCCGCACGAGGCGCTGAGCATCCTGCCGGAGGCGCTGGCGTTGAGCCGCAGCGCCCGCAGCCGTCGGGTGGAGGCACAGGTGCTGCACCGGATGGGAGACACCTACCTCAACACCGGGGATCCTCTCGCGGCGGCGAGCGCGTTCGCCGAGGCGCTGGCGGTCGTGCAGGACATCGGTGACCCGGTCGGTGAGGCGTACGCGCTGCACGGCATGGGCGTGGCGCACATGACGGCCGGTGATCTGGTCGCCGCGGAAACCGCGCTGCACAGCGCGCTGAGCCTGGCGAGCACGGCCGGCGAGCGACTCATCGAGGCGCGGGTGTCGCTGGCTCTCGGGGAGCTCGCGCTCGAACGCGGCTACGCGACGCAGGCGGTGGTGCACCTGCACCGTGCACTGGGACTGTTCCGGGGCATCCGCGCGCCGAAGTTCGAGCAGCGGGTGCTGACCAAGCTGACCGAGGCGTACGTGGCGGCCGGCGGCCGGGACCACCCGGCGTCCGTGGCGGCCGAACCGGTGCGAGACAACGTCGTTCCGCTGGTGCGTCAACCTCGGCCGCAACGGCCGGATCGCACGGGCAGCGGTTCCTCGGTGGTGCAGGGTATTCGTCAGGGCTGAAACTCGGGGTGCTACCGGCCGGCTCGTCAGCCGTACCGGGCTCCCGGGACGTGCGCCCGGTGGCCGTTGATCAGATGGCCCGCCGGAACCCCACGCGGTGACGATCAGCCCCAGGGCTGGCTGGGGGAAGGGGTCGTGCTCGGCGTGGGGGTGGCCGCCGGGGCCGGGGCGGTGGCGCCGTCGGCCTGTGCGGCGGTCGCTCCGAACAGCCCGACCGTGATGGCGGCGGCGACGACGGCGAGGGCGATACGGGCCTTGACGGTGATCGAGACGTTGTTGCGCATGGCGATGTTCCTCCAGCTGAGGGGGGATTTCGTTCCGCCGTGTTCGGCGATGTCACCAACGTAGGAACGAGCCCCATCACCGCGTTATCTGTTCACCTGCCAACCCCTATCACCGCTATCGGATAGCGGCGGATAGCCGGCGATAGAACGGCGAAGGCCATCCGATAGCCAGCCGGCGCACAGTTCTGCCCAAGGCCGGGAATCCGGCAACCAACCGTCGCCCGTTCGCACTGCGGGCACGAGCGACGGGACTGACTGGCAGGTGAAAACGACATGAGTGTTTCGGCGCAAGCTTTGGACGGTGTGTTCGGCCGCCCCGCGGCGGGCATCCGGGCGCGACTCGAACGCGCCTCTGACGGCGGCTGGAAGCCGGTCGCCGACGCGGAGTCCGACCCCGACGGCCACATCGACGACTGGGCGGCAGAGCTTCTGGAGAGGGGCCCCTACCGGATCGTCTTCGACAGCGACCACTACTTCTCCGGCCTCGGCGTCAGCGCCGCCTACCCGGAGATCGCGGTCACCTTCCGCGTCCAGGACGAGTCCGACACCTGCCAGGTCCAGGTGCTCCTCACTCCCTACTCGTACTCGATGTACTTCGGCACCCGGGGATGAGTCAGGTGGCGCCCGGGCCGCGA